>NZ_CDWWEW010000219.1:0-8828 GCF_977966315.1 Frankia sp. CeRuru1 | reverse complement strand
TTCCACCGCCGTACGACGGGCGTGATCCTATGAACAACCAGACCGATCTTCGTCTCACTTCGCAGCGGATGGCCGTGCTGGCGGTGCTGGCGGCGGCCCGCGACCACCCGACCGCGGCCGAGGTCTACGAACGGGTACGGACCGTGTCCCCGGGGATCGGCAGCGCGACCGTATACCGCACACTGGCGTTGCTGGTGTCCGCCGGTCGAGCGCTCGAGCTGCGCCTGGGCGGCGGCCCGGCGGCCCGGTACGACGCCAACACGAGTCGTCACGACCACGTGGTCTGTGGCGGATGCCGTCGGGCGGTCGACATTGATCACCCCGTCCCCGACGGGATGATGGCGGAGATCGCGTGCCGCTCGGGATTCGCCATCACCGGGTACGACCTGCAGTTCCGGGGGCTGTGCCCGGATTGTCAGGCGAACGGCTCCGGCCCGGCCCGCGGCGCGGACAGGACCGGTCAATAGTGAACACCCATCCACAAGGAGCACTTCATGCCGAAGCTTGACGGCACCAAGACCCACGAGAACCTCAAGGAGGCGTTTGCCGGCGAGAGCCAGGCGAACCGGCGTTACCTCTACTTCGCCCGCCGGGCCGACATCGAGGGGCTGACCGACGCATCGTCGCTGTTCCGCGACACCGCGGAGGGCGAGACCGGGCACGCCTTCGGGCATCTGGATTTCCTCGCGGAGGTCGGCGACCCGGCGACGGGCGAGCCCCTTGGCACGACCATGAAGAACCTGGTCAGCGCCGTCGCCGGCGAGACCTACGAGTTCACCGCCATGTACCCCGGCTTCGCCAAGACCGCCCGCGAGGAGGGCTTCGAGGAGATCGCGGACTGGTTCTCGACCCTCGCCCGGGCGGAGAAGACCCACGCCGGTCGGTTCAAGAAGGCCCTCGACGCGCTGTCGGCCGAGGAGACGGCCGACGCCTGATCGTCGGGGTTTCTCGATCGACCGGGCCGGGGTGGCGGGGCGATGCCAGTAGTCCCCGTCGCCACCCCGGCCCGTATCGTCGCTCCCGCGCCGTGGGCCCTCGGCCGTTCCTGGGCCCTCGGCCGTTCCTGGGCCCTCGGCCGTTCCTGGGCCCTCGGCCGTTCCTGGACCGCTCGCCCATTCACGGATCCCAGCATTTCCGGACAGGAGATCGCACGATGGCGCTGACCATCGCCGACATCACCACCGACCACCAGGCGTACGCGGAGCGCCGGCCGCGGCTGCGCAGTCAGATGATCCTGGTGCGCGCCGAACGCCGGGTACGGGTCGGGGACATCGTCGTCCTCGAGTTCGAAAACGAGCAGACGCTGCGCTACCAGGTGCAGGAGATGGTCTACACCGAGCGGCTGACCGCCTCCGCCGACGTCGCCCACGAGATCGATGCGTACTCCCGCCTGCTGCCCTCCAGCCACGTCCTCACGGCGACGGTGTTCATCGAGCTCTCGGTTCTGGAGACCGTCCGCGAGGAGTTGGGGCGGCTTGCCGGGCTGCAGCACAGTCTCGCCCTGGAGATCGGCGGGACCCGGGTGGCGGGCGAGGAGATCCCCGGCCTTGACGAGGATCCCGATGTGACCACTGAGACCGTCTCCGTGCACATGGTGCGCTTCGCGCTGACCGATTCGCTCCGGGATGCCTTCCGCGACCCCGAAGTGCTGGTCGAGCTCGTCGTGGAACACCCGGAGTACAGCGAGGCGACGCCGTTGACCGGAGCCACCCGGCGTGCCCTCATCGCGGATCTCGCGTTGCGGTCCTGACCGGCCCACTCGGCCGGCGCCGACCTGTCACGGCCGGTCGCAGCCGGTCACGGCCGGTCGCGGTCGCGGGTCCCCGGTCGCGGGTGAGGTCGGACACGTCCGCGGGCAGTCGGTTCGCGCGCGGTGGGATGGGTAGGCGGAACACCTAGGGCACGCGTCCGTGTCGGCACGTCCGCCCACCCGTCAACGTCAGCACGTTCATCCACGTCAGGGAGCCACCCGTGACCGATGACCAGCTACGTCCCGACCGCACCCGCCCCGGCGCCGCTGTCCCGGCCGGCGTCCCCTCCGCGCAGGGCACGGCCGCGCGGGCCGCGCTGCACCGCCTCGCCGAAGGTAAGGACGAGCGAGCGGCGCTCGGCGACCTCGCCGTCGCCGAGGTCCTGCTGCCCGACCTCGGTAACGACATCACCGATCTGTCGGAGGAGGACGACAGCGTCCTGCAGCTGCCGGTGGCCGAACGGCAGGACGGCACCCAGTTCGTCCCGACGTTCACCTCTGAGCAACGCCTGGCCGAGGCGCTGCCGGAGGTGGCGCGTTACCGCACGGTCCAGGTGGCAGCACTGGGCCGGATCTGGCCGTCCGATGATCTCCTGCTCGCGGTCGATCCCGGCTCGGAGGGCGGCATCGCCCTGCCGGCGGACGGCCTGCGGGCGCTCGCCGCGATGTCCGGCTGAGGCCCGGCCGGCGTCACGTCACGTCGCGGTCGGGGGCCACGTCGCGGTCGGGGGTGTCCGTGTTGGCTCGACCGTGCCCGCCGAACGGCGCTGGCGGGCCGGTGTGTCGCGGGTGAGGCACGCAACATCGGCCGGGTCAGCCTTGTCGCTCCGCATCGTTCGTAGGCCGACTGACATCGCTGTGACCTGCGTTTTTCCAGTTGCGGCAGGGCTTTGCCGGGCACGCGAGGCAGCCGCCACGATGATCCGGGGCGGTCATCGACGGGTCGTAGTCCTACCGAACGTCGAACCTACGGTGGCGCGTGGGCCGTCCCGTGCCAGAATGACCGACGTGGCCTCAGCCCCCGTCCTCGAGAAGGCTCCTCCACCGCACCCGACGGCCAACCGTCCCTCGATGGTCTCGGTTGGCACGGTCGTGTGGCTGTCATCGGAGCTGATGTTCTTCGCGTCCCTGTTCGCGATGTACTTCACGATCCGTTCGGTCAACAGCGGCAACTGGCCGCCGGCTACCGGCGACCCTGCCGGATCCGAACACGGACCCGTGGAGCTGCACGTCGGGTACGCGTTGTTCTTCACCGTGATCCTGGTTCTGTCCAGCGTCACCTGCCAGCTCGGCGTGTTCGCCGCCGAGCGTGGTGACGTGTACGGGCTACGGCGCTGGTACCTGATCTCGCTGATCATGGGTCTGGTGTTCGTCGGCGGCCAGGTGAACGAGTACTTCAGCGAGAACAAGTTCACGATGGCGTCGCACGCCTACGGATCGGTGTACTACCTGACCACCGGTTTCCACGGGCTCCATGTGATCGGCGGTCTCGTCGCCTTCTTGATGGTGCTGGGCCGATCGATGTACGGGCGCTTCACGCCGGAGAAGGCGACCTCGGCGATCGTCGTGTCGTACTACTGGCACTTCGTCGACGTTGTCTGGATCGCCCTCTTCGCGACCATCTACCTCCTCCAGTGAGCGACATGACTGCATCCTCGGGCACCTCGTCATCCTCGAGCACGCCGTCGGGCATCCCACCGTCGGGCACCCCCGCGCCGGGCACCCTGGCGTCGGGCACTGCGGCGTCGCGATCCTCGGTGCCGGTCGCCGCCACGAAGCGGTTCTCGGGCGGGCGCCGTTCGCCCGCGCGTCGTCGCCGGAGGTCCTCCGCGCTGGTCATGGTCCTCGGCCTGCTGGCCACGGGGGTGCTGTGGACGGTGCTCGCGCCGGGCGGCAACGCCGCGCAGACCCCGGACGCCAATGAGGCGGTCCGGCAGGGCCGGGCGCTGTACCTGCAGGGCTGCTCGACCTGCCACGGGCTGGGAGCGCAGGGCACGAACACCGGGCCCAGCCTCATCGGCGTCGGCGCCGCCGCGGTGGACTTCCAGGTGTCGACCGGCCGGATGCCGCTGGCCGCCCCCGCCGCGCAGGCCGACCGCAAGCCCCCGATCTACTCGGCGACCCAGATCGACCAGCTCGCCGCGTACATCCAGAGCCTTGGCGGCGGCGAGGAGATACCGAAGGTCACGGACGCGGCGCTCAACGACGCCGATCTGTCGCACGGCGGCGAGTTGTACCGGGCCAACTGCGCGCAGTGCCACCAGGCCGCCGGGCAGGGTGCGCCGCTGACCTACGGCAAGTTCGCCCCCTCGCTGAGTGAGTCCACCCCGGTGCAGGTCGTCGAGGCCATGCGGACCGGGCCGGAGTCGATGCCGGTGTTCGGCCCGCGCCAGCTCAACGAGGAGGACGCGATCGCGATCGCGGCCTACATCAGGCACATGAAGGAAACGCCGAGCGCCGGTGGGCACAGCCTCGGTAACTACGGTCCGGTGCCCGAGGGGCTGCTGGCCTGGCTGGTGGGCGTCGGTGCCCTGCTGGGCGTGTGCCTGTGGATCGGAGCGAGGCAGAAGGTATGAGTGACCAGACGGGCCCGGGAACGCCGGGGCCGGCGGATTCCGGTGCGGACCAGCCGTCCGTCCCGAGGGACCGGCGTATGCACTACCCGGGCTACCAGGGCGAACCGGCCGATGAATCTGAGCAGGACTCGATGAGCAGCATCTTCAGAAGGGCGAAGCACCCGGTGGACACCTCCGGCCAGCCCGCCGGGGGATCCGGGGTGTCCGCCGGCGGCCCGGACGTCCCGGCCGGGACGCCGGACGGCCCGGAGGCCCTGGGCACGCCGCCCCACCAGACCGACTCGACCCGTGAGCCCGGGACCACGGCCGTTCGCCCGCGGGCGGGGGTTATCCAGCCGACCTACGGGGAACGGGCCGCCGGCGGGGTGACCGTCCGTCCGCCGCGCGCGCAGGACGTGGACCGCCGGGCCGAGCGGCGGGCGGAGCGGCTGATCGCCGGCTGGTTCTTGATCTCGGTGATCGGCACCGTCGGGTTCGTCGTCACCAATTTCGCCGGTGACAAGCACAAGGCGTACTACACCCCCTCCCTCGGGGCCGCGCTGGGCCTCGCCGTTGGTGGGCTCGGCATCGGCCTGATCCTGTGGGCCAAGCGGCTGATG
The DNA here is from genome assembly GCF_977966315.1 of Frankia sp. CeRuru1. Classification (NCBI taxonomy): domain Bacteria; kingdom Bacillati; phylum Actinomycetota; class Actinomycetes; order Frankiales; family Frankiaceae; genus Frankia; species Frankia sp. CeRuru1. The sequence goes on along the minus strand of NZ_CDWWEW010000219.1, from coordinate 3,903 downwards.
CCGCACGAGCAGGCCGTGCAGGAGCGCCACGCGTTCGCCTCCTCGAAGGAGGAGATCGCCCTCACCGAGGAGGAGATCGCGGCCGGGTTCGCCGACACCGGCCTCGCGCGCTACCCGTTGCTGCGCCGCACCCTGCTCGGGGCTGGCACCGTGCTCGGCGGGCTGATCGTGGTGCCGCTGCTGAACCTGACGAACGCCAAGCCGGGCAAGAAGCTCGACCACACGAGCTGGGTGAAGGGTGCCCGCCTCGTCACGGAGGACGGCCGTTACGTCAAGCTCGGCGACGTCGCCATCGGCGGCATCGAGACCGTATTCCCGGCCGTTCCGGTGACCGAGGCCGACGGCACCGTCGCGTACCAGCCGAAGACCGATATCCAGACCAAGGCCGACAGCACGACGATCCTCATCCGGCTGCCACCGGGGGTCGACCGCCCCCGCAAGGGCCGGGAGGACTGGGGCGTCGACGGCCACGTTGCCTACTCCAAGATCTGCACGCACGCCGGCTGCCCGGTCAGCCTGTACGAACAGCAGACCCATCATCTGCTCTGCCCCTGCCACCAGTCCGTCTTCGACGTGCGGGACGGCTGCCGGGCGATCTTCGGGCCGGCCAGCCGGTCCCTGCCACAGCTTGCCATCGCCGCGGACAATGACGGGTTCCTCTACGCCCGTGACGGTGACTACCACGAGCCCGTCGGTGCCGCCTTCTGGGAGCGCTCATGACCACCGCCTCCGCCCCCGAGTTCGTCAAGCGGCCGGGCCCGATCCGGAAGGCCAACCGTGAGCTCGACGAACGGTTCGGCAACCAGGCCTTTCTGCGGCGCAACCTGAACAAGGTCTTCCCCGACCACTGGTCGTTCATGATCGGGGAGATCGCCCTCTACAGCTTCATCGTGCTGCTGCTGACGGGCATCTACCTGACCCTGTTCTTCGACCCGTCGAACACCGAGGTCATCTACAACGGTTCCTATGTCCCGCTCAAGGGCGTGGAGATGAGCCGGGCCTACGCCTCGACGCTGGACATCAGCTTCGACACCCGGGCCGGTCTGGTGTTCCGCCAGATCCACCACTGGGCCGCGCTGGTCTTCGTCGCGTCGATGGTCGTGCACATGTTCCGGGTGTTCTTCACCGGCGCGTTCCGCAAGCCCCGCGAGACCAACTGGCTGATCGGCATCGGTCTGGTCGCCCTGTCGATGCTCGAGGGCTTCGCCGGCTACTCGCTCCCGGACGACCTGCTCTCCGGCACCGGTCTGCGGATCGCGGCCTCGATCGCCCAGTCCATCCCGATTATCGGGACGTGGACGTCGTTCCTCGTCTTCAACGGGGAGTTCCCGGGCGTCAACTTCCTGCCCCGGCTCTATGTGACGCACATCCTGCTGGTGCCGGGCGTCCTGCTCGCGCTCATCGGCGCGCACCTGGGCATCCTGTGGCACCAGAAGCACACGGACTTCCCCGGGCCGGGCAAGACCGAGGACAACGTCATCGGCCACCGGGTCTTCCCGGTGTTCGCGGTGAAGTCCGGCGGGTTCTTCATGCTGGTCTTCGCGATGCTCGCGCTGCTCGGTGGTCTCGCCCAGATCAACCCGATCTGGATGTTCGGCCCGTACGACCCGGCGAAGGTCAGCGCGGCCTCCCAGCCGGACTGGTACATCGGCTTCCTCGACGGCTCGACCCGGCTCATGCCGCCGTGGGAATGGCGCGGCTGGGGACACACCCTCCCCGCGGTGTTCTGGCCGACTGCCGTCCTGCCGGGCATTATGTTCACGCTGGCGGCGCTCTATCCCGCGCTGGAAGCCAGGTTCACTGGGGACACGAAGCCGCACAACCTCCTGCAGCGGCCCCGGGAGGCGCCGACCAGGACCGCGATCGGCGCGATGGCGATCAGCTTCTACCTGGTGCTGATGATCTCCGGCGGTAACGACATCATCGCCAAGACCTTCAGCATCTCGCTGAACGCGATGACCTGGGCCGGCCGCATTGGGCTCATCGTCGTGCCACCGATCGCCTACGTGGTGACGAAGAAGATCTGCATCGCGCTCAACCAGAAGGACGCCGAGATCGAGCATCACGGCATCGAGACCGGGATCATCCGCCAGCTTCCCAGCGGGGAGTTCGTGGAGGACCACCGCCCGAAGCCAACTCCCATCCCCGACCATCCGCTCGTCCCGACGGACCGGTTCGAGCTGCCGGCGGCCAACGGGCACGGCGACGGTCACGGCAAGGGGCTTGCGCGCCGCGCCGGCAAGGCCGTGACCGGGTTCTTCGTCGAGGAGAAGCAGCCACCCGGCGGCGGCCGGCAGTAGCCCGTCCGGCCTGACGGAGTACCTGACGGAGTACCTGGCGTCAGTACGTGGCGTCCTGACGTCATGACCTGACGTCACGTCAGGCCGACGGGAACCACTCGTCACCGTCATACGCACGTACCGGCCGGCCGGGGGCCGCACTGAATCCGGCCGCGGCGCGGATGGCGCCCGCGGCCGGCCAGCTCCACTCGCCCTCCAACCGCACGAGCCGTACCCCCGGCCCACCGAGCCAACGGGCGATGCGCTCGGTCTCCTCGACGGAGGCGCACGGGGCCGGGCCGGGCCGTGGCCGCACCGTCTCGGCGCTGGCGACCACGGCGTCGACCCAGGGCCGCGGATCGACACCGGGCGGCACGCTCGCCGCCGACACCAGCCGGCCGTGACGCACCATGGCCAGATCCCAGCCGGCCTCGGCGGTCGGGGCCGCGGCGACGAGCTCGGCGACTCCGGTGAGAGCCGACAGCCGTTGGGCACGTGCGGCCGCGCGGACGAACGCGATCATCCGGTCCCGCTGGACGGCGGCCTCCTCGTAGCGCTGCTCGGCGGCCAGCCGGTCGATGCGCCGCGTCGAGGCGGCGATGACTCGGCCCGGATCGCCGGTGATGGCGGCCCGGGCGGCGGCGACGTGCCGGCCGTAGCTCGCCACGTCCTCCCGGCCGTCGCACGGCGCTCCGCATCTGCCGAGGTCGGCGAGGGTACAGGCGGGCCGACGCACGCGCGGGGACAGGCGCCCGGAGCACTGGCGCAGCGGCACCGCGGCCAGCAGCGCCTCGGCGGCGGCGTCGGCGGCGCGGACGCTGCCGAACGGCCCGAGATAGGTCGCGTCGTCACGGGCGGTGCGCACCCGTGAAAGCCGCGGGAACGGCTCGTCGGTGAGCTTGAGGTACACGGAGCGCTCCGGGAAGCGGGATCGGCGGTTGTACGGCGGCTTGTACTCGGCGATTAGCCGCAGTTCCCGGACCTCGGCCTCCAGGGCGTGCGCGCAGCCGATCGCGTCGACCCGCTCAGCCAGCGCCACCATCTCCGCCATCCGGGTCCGGGGCTCGCTGGCGGTGAAGTAGGTACGGACCCGGGAACGCACCGAACGCGAGGTGCCGACATACAGGGCCCGTTCGTCGGCGTCCCGGAAGATGTAGACACCCGGGCCCGTCGGCAGGCCGTCGGCCAGGTGCCGTTTGCGTCGCTGGGCCGGCGACACCCGGGAGCTGTAGTCGTGCAGGTCCTCCAGGGTGGTCACGCCCGCGTTGCCGAGCCGTTCGAACAGCCCGTGCAGCACGTCGACGGTGGCCCGGGCGTCCGCCAGCGCCCGGTGGCGGGGTTCGACCGGGCTGCGGAACAGCGAGGCCAGCGACGTGAGCCGGCAGTCGGGACTCTCGTCTCTCGTGACCACCCGCCGGGCGATACGCAACGTGTCCAGATACTCCCAGGCGGGCACCGGATAGCCGCAGAGCTCGACGGCGGCGCGCAGGAAGCCGAGGTCGAACGGGGCATTGTGGGCGACAAGAACGGCACCGCGGGCGAACTCCAGGAAGGTGGGCACCACCTGCGCGACCGGCGGCGCCGTCGCCACCATCACGGCGGTGATGCCGGTGAGCACCGAGAC
>NZ_CDWWEW010000218.1:0-8841 GCF_977966315.1 Frankia sp. CeRuru1 | reverse complement strand
AGGTCAACGACAGGGGCGACGACAGAACGCCGGACACGGCGAACTCCAGGTGCGGGCACAGCGCCGGCGGACAGGCGAGAACCGCCAGCTTGCCCGGCACGGCGAAGGACGACGAGCCGGATGACAGCTCACGAGCTGTCGGGGACATTGCGACCACGCGGGACCTCCGTCGACGAGGAACGCCTTCCCCTGCGCCCGTCGACCCGCCCCCGTTTGGCTGGGTGAATCGTCCCATGGTCCGGCTCAGCGGACTAGCCCTACCTCCTCCTGAAGTATCACTAAATGGCGGGAAGTTTTGTCCGCACCAACCATTGGTGACGGGCTCGGGATGGGCCGATCGGGCAGGTCACCCGAGGAGGCGGGTCGCCCAAGGAGACAGGTCACCCGAAAAGATCAGGCGACGGCGGCCGACGGGCCGACGGGCACAGGACCGATGAGCCGCCAGGCCGGGAGACCCGGGGTTACGAACCGGTCGACGGAGGTCCCGCGGACGGGCCCTCGGCGGGCGCGGGACGGGCCCCGACAGTCTTGTCCGCCTGGTCCGCACCGCCGAACAGGCCGCCGAGGCCACCGAGGGCGGTGGTCAGCTCGCTGGGCACGATCCACAACTTGCTCGCCTGCCCCTGGGCGATCCGCGGCAACGTCTGCAGGTACTGGTAGGCTAGCAGTTTCTGGTCCGCGTTACCCTCGTGGATCGCCCGGAAGACGGTGTCGATCGCCTGGGCCTCGCCCTGGGCGGTGAGGATCTGCGCCTCCCGCTCCCCCTCGGCCCGCAGGATCGCGGCCTGCTTCTCCCCCTCGGCCCGCAGGATCTCGCTCTGCTTGACGCCTTCCGCGGTCAGGATCGCGGCCCGGCGGTCCCGCTCGGCCCGCATCTGCTTCTCCATCGAGTCCTGGATGGACTTCGGCGGATCGATGGCCTTGAGCTCCACCCGGTTGACCCGGATTCCCCACCTTCCGGTGGCCTCGTCGAGCACGCCGCGCAGCTGCCCGTTGATCTGGTCCCGCGAGGTGAGGGTCGCCTCCAGGTTCATCCCACCGATCACGTTGCGCAGCGTGGTGACGGTCAGCTGCTCGATCGCCCGGATCACGTCCGCGATCTCGTAGGTCGCCGCCCGTGGGTCAGTGACCTGGAAGTAGATCACCGTGTCGATCCCGACCACCAGGTTGTCCTCGGTGATCACCGGCTGCGGCGGGAAGCTGACCACCTGCTCCCGGAGGTCGATGCGGTCACGGACCCGGTCGACAACTGGGACCAGGATCGCGAGGCCCGGCGTCAGCGTGCGGTGATACCGGCCCAGCCGTTCGATGACCATCGCGCGCGCCTGCGGCACGATGCGCACCGCCCGGACCAGAAAAATCAGTAGGACCGCCGCGATCACCGCGGCGGCGATCACTCCTGCCATGGCGTACCCCTCACTTTCAGCCCCCTCGATGCCGGCCGTCCCTATGCCGGCCGTCCCGATGCCGGCCGGTTGAAGGCCGACCGTCCCGATGTCGGCGCTGTCACATCCACTGGCATCGCCGGGGGCGCCGGGGCCCCGGTCGTCAGAGCTCGAAACTGTGGACGATGGCAGTGGCACCATCGATGCGCAGCACCCGCGCCTCGCTGCCGGCCTCGAGCACGGTGGTGGTGGGGTAGGACCGGGCCGACCAGATCTCTCCCTTGACCTTCACGCGACCCCCGTCGCCGTCGACCCGCTCCACCACCATCGCGCGCTCTCCGACGAGCGCGTCGGTACCCGTGAGCAGGGGCGGCGTACGTTGCAGCTGACGCTTCGCCACCGGGCGCAGTCCCAGCCCGAATCCACCCGCCGCGACCACGAAGGCGACGATCTGCCAGACCAGATCGACGCCGAGCAGCGCGGCACCGGCCCCAATGAGCGCGGCCAGCGCGAACATCGCCAGCGTCAGGTCCAGCGTCAGCAGTTCGCCGACGACCAAGGCGCCGGCGATGACGATCCAGATCGTCTCGTCGGACATGACTCCATGATAGACTGCCCAGTTCAGTGGGCGATCAAAGGATCTTCAAAGATCGCAGGCGCCGCAAACCAGGAATGAAGCGGCCTCGGCCCGCGAATACCGTTCGGCCCGTAGGCTTCGGTCGTATGTCACAGGTATGGCCCGGCAGCCCCTATCCCCTGGGCGCTACGTACGACGGATCGGGCACGAATTTCGCGATCTTCTCCGAGGTCGCCGACCGGGTCCAGCTGTGCCTGTTCGACGACGCGGGCAACGAGGAGCGGATCGACCTGCGGGAACGGGACGCCTTCGTCTGGCACGCCTACCTTCCCACCGTGGGACCGGGCCAACGCTACGGCTATCGGGTCCACGGGTCCTACGACCCCGCCCGAGGGCTGCGCTGCAACCCCACCAAGCTCCTCCTCGACCCGTACGCGAAGGCGGTCGACGGGGAGGTCGCCTGGGACCAGGCGGTGTTCCCCTACACCTTCGGCGACCCCGACAGCGTCAACGATGCCGACTCCGGCCCCCACATGATGAAGTCGGTGGTAATCAGCCCGTTCTTCGACTGGAACGGGGACCGCCCGCCACGCCGGCCCTACAACGAGTCGGTGATCTACGAGGCGCATGTCCGGGGGCTGACCAAGAACCATCCCGGCCTGCCGGAGGAGTACCGCGGGACCTACGCGGGAGTCGCCCACCCGGTGATGATCGACCATTATCGCAAGCTCGGCGTGACCGCGATCGAGCTGCTGCCGGTGCACCAGTTCGTCCATGACGAGCATCTGGTCAGCCGCGGGCTGCGCAACTACTGGGGCTACAACTCCATCGCGTTCCTGGCGCCGCACAGCGGCTACTCCGCCTCCGGCGGCCACGGCCGCCAGGTGCAGGAGTTCAAGGGAATGGTCAAGAACCTGCACGAGGCCGGGATCGAGGTGATCCTCGACGTCGTCTACAACCACACCGCCGAGGGCAACCACATGGGTCCGATGCTGTGCTTCCGCGGCATCGACAACAGCGCCTACTACCGGCTCGTGGACAACCGACCCCAGTACTACATGGACTACACGGGCACCGGCAACAGCCTGCGGGTACGACACCCGCACGTGCTACAACTGATCATGGACTCGCTGCGTTACTGGGTCACCGACATGCACGTCGACGGGTTCCGGTTCGATCTCGCGGCGACCCTGGCCCGGGAGTTCTACGACGTCGACCGGCTGTCATCGTTCTTCGACCTCGTCCAGCAGGATCCGGTGGTCTCCCAGGTCAAGCTGATCGCGGAACCGTGGGACCTCGGCGAGGGCGGTTACCAGGTGGGGAACTTCCCCCCGCTGTGGACCGAGTGGAATGGCAAGTACCGCGACACTGTCCGTGACTTCTGGCGCGGGCAGGACCACGGGATCGCCGAGTTCGCCTCCCGGCTGACCGGATCGAGCGACCTGTACGAGAACAGCGGGCGCCGGCCGTGGGCGTCGATCAACTTCATCACCGCACACGACGGGTTCACCCTGCACGACCTGGTCTCCTACAACGAAAAACACAACGAGGCCAACGGCGAGGACAACCGGGACGGCTCCGACGACAACCGGTCGTGGAACTGCGGAGTCGAAGGGCCCACCGACGACCCGACTGTCCTGTCCCTGCGCGCCGCGCAGACCCGTAACCTGCTGACGACGCTGTTGCTGTCCCAGGGGGTGCCGATGCTGGTCGCCGGAGACGAGATGGGACGCACCCAGCAGGGCAACAACAACGCGTACTGCCAGGACAACCCGATCTCCTGGCTGGACTGGTCGGACGCCGAGCGCAACGCCGACCTGATCGAGTTCACCGGCCTGCTGTCAAGGCTGCGCCATGATCATCCGATCTTCCGCCGCCGCCGGTTCTTCCAGGGCAAGTCGCTGCGCGGGCAGGGCGGCACGACGCACGGCGCGGACGAGGCGATCACCGGCGCGGCCGAGGCGGCCACCGGCGGGCAGGCGGGCGGCCAGGACGCGGATGGCAGCGGCGGGCGCTCCGGCGACGACCCCGCCGCCAAGGACGACCCCGCCGTCAAGGACATCGCCTGGCTTCGCCCGGACGGCACGGAGATGTCCGACAGCGACTGGGAGTCCGGGACGGCGCGATCACTCGGCGTCTACCTCAACGGTGAGGGGATACCGGACCCCGACGCGCTGGGCCAGGCCATCATCGATGACTCGTTCCTGCTGTTCTTCAACGCCCACCACGAACCGGTCGGGTTCCAGACGCCGGCGACCAGTTTCGGCAGGTCGTGGGAGATCGTCGTCGACACCCGCCCGTCGACGGCCGAGGTCGACGCCCGGCTCAGCGACACCGCGCTGCTCCACTCGGCCCTCGATCCCGCGAGCATGGGAAGGGCCGTGAAGGCCGGCGATCCCATCGAACTCGACGCCCGCTCGACCGTCGTGCTGCGCCGTGTCAGCTGACCCGGCGCATCCCGGCGGGGGGTACGGCGCCGACCGGGTGGTACCGACCGCCACCTACCGGCTCCAGCTCAACCTGGACTTCTCCCTCACCGACGCGGCGGTCGTCGTCCCCTACCTGGCCACGCTCGGCGTCTCCCACCTGTACCTCTCGCCCGTGCTGGAGGCCGCGCCCGGCTCGGCCCACGGCTACGACGTCGTCGAGCACGGGCAGATCAATCCCGAGCTGGGGGGGACCGGCGGGCTGCGCCGGCTCGTCGCCGCGTGCCGCAAGGCGGGACTCGGCCTGATCGTCGACGTCGTCCCCAACCACATGGCGATCGCCCCGGAAACGACGAACGCGGCTTGGTGGTCGGTGCTGCGCGAGGGACCCGAATCCCCCTACGCCAGCTGGTTCGACATCGACTGGGCCTCCCCCGACAACCCCGGCCGGGTGCTGGTGCCGATCCTGGGCGCCGGGCTCGCCGACTGCCTGGCGGCCGGGGAGATCTCCGTCGAACAGGACGAGGACGGCGAGTGGGTCGTCGTCTACTACGACCACGTGCTGCCCGTCGCCGCGGGCACCGCCGACCCCGACGACGTCGCCGCGACCCTCGACGCGCAGTTCTACCGGCTGTGCTGGTGGCGGGTCGCCGCGACCGAGCTGAACTACCGGCGGTTCTTCGATATCACGACCCTGGCGGCGCTGCGCCAGGAGGACCCGGACGTGTTCGCCGCCACGCACCGGCTTCTCATCGAACAGATCCGCGCGGGGACCTTCGACGGGCTGCGCATCGACCATCCGGATGGGCTCGCGGACCCGGAGGACTACCTGCGCCGGCTGTCGGAGGCCACCGGCGGGGTGTGGACCGTCGTCGAGAAGATCCTGGAGGATGACGAGGCGCTGCCGGACACCTGGGCCTGCGACGGCACCACCGGCTACGAGGGGATCGGCCGGCTGACCCGGCTGTTTCTCGACCCGATGGCGGGTCATCCCCTCGCGGTGCTCTACGGCGAGATCACCCGCGCGGACCCCGACTACGAGGCCGAGGCGCGGGCCGCCAAGCTCGACGTCCTCGCGGGCGTGCTCCAGCCCGAGGTGGACCGGCTGACGAGCCTCGCGCTCGGGGAGGCCCGGGAGGCCCGGGCCGACCTCACCCGAACCGGTCTGCACGAGGCGATGTGCGAGGTCCTCGCCGCCTTCGACGTCTACCGGGCCTACCTCCGCCCGGACGGCACGCCGAGCCTGGAGGCCCGCGGGCATGTGGTCCGCGCCTGCGAGCAGGCCCGGTCCCACCTGCCGGGCCGGGCGACCGAGGTCGACCTCATCGAGGACCTGGCGCTGGGCGGGCCGGCCGAGTTCGTCGTCCGCTTCCAGCAGACCTGCGGGCCGGTGATGGCCAAGGGCATCGAGGACACCGCCTTCTACCGGTATGCCCGGCTGCTGGCGCTGAACGAGGTCGGCGGCAACCCCGGCCGCTTCCCGGCGTTCACGACCGGGCACCCGCGCAGCGCCGTCACCGAGTTCCACGAGGCGAACCTGTCGGTCCAGCGAAACTGGCCACTGACGATGACCACCCTGTCGACGCACGACACCAAGCGGTCGGAGGATGTGCGGGCCCGGCTCGCGGTGCTGTCCGAGGATCCCCGCGGCTGGGCCGAGGTGGCCGGCCGGCTCGTGCGGCTCGGGGAACGCCACCGCGACACCGAGCAGGGCTGGCCCGACCGGGCCACCGTCTACTTCCTGCTGCAGACCCTGGTCGGCGCCTGGCCGCTGCCCGCCGACCGGGCCACGCGGTACATGCTCAAGGCCGTCCGGGAGGCGAAGACCCACACGAGCTGGACCGACCAGGACCCCGGCTACGAGGCGGCCCTGACGAACTACATCGAGTCGGTGCTGGAGGACGACGAGTTCGTCGGCATCCTGGAGCGGTACGTCGCCACGCTGCTGGAGCTGGGCCGGCAGAACTCGCTGGCCCAGAAGCTGCTCCAGCTGACCATGCCCGGGATAGCGGATGTGTACCAGGGCCAGGAGCTGTGGGATCTCTCCCTCGTCGATCCGGACAACCGGCGGGCGGTCAACTACGGTGATCGCACCAAGCTGCTCGCCGAGATCGGTGTGGAGTCGACCGCCGAGACCGGTACGCCGCGTCGCCCGCCGACCCTCGACGACTCCGGCGCGGCGAAGCTGCTCGTCGTCGCCCGGGCGCTACGAACCCGCCGCGACCATCCCGAATGGTTCGGGGCGGACGCGATCTACCGGCCGCTGTGGGCCTCCGGCTCGGCCGCGGAGAACGTCGTCGCCTTCAGCCGGTCCGAGTCCGTCGTCACCGTGGTGCCCCGCCTCGTCCTCGGCCTGCGCCGCGGCGGCGGCTGGCGGGACACCACCATCCCCCTACCCGAGGGACGCTGGACGGACGTGCTCACCGGCCGCAAACACGACGGCGGCACCGCCTACGTGCTCCGGCTGCTACGCGACTTCCCGGTAAGCCTGCTCGTCCGCGCGTAGCACGCGGCGGCCGGCCCCTGCTATCCCGGGCGGCGGCATGGGGGCCGAGCCCGATCCCCGGTTTGGTTACGCTCCCTCGTGGAATCATGAGGACCGAGGACTGCCCTACACCCCTGACGTCAGTGGATGTCTGACAGATCACCCCCACGGGCGTGGGGAGGACACCGGTTCCGACACCCAGCACGTCGTGGTCGGCGGATCACCCCCACGGGCGTGGGGAGGACTCGGTCACGCCGTCCCCGGCGACAGACGAACCCGGATCACCCCCACGGGCGTGGGGAGGACAGCAGGTTCGGGGTGGCCGCGTTCTCCAGGTACGGATCACCCCCACGGGCGTGGGGAGGACTGCGGCGCAGCAGCTCGGCGCCGGGATCGCGGCGGATCACCCCCACGGGCGTGGGGAGGACACTTGCTGACCTGGGCTTTCGTAGGCATTCCGGCGTTTGTTGTGATTTCCTGTGGGTGGACCGGATGAACCGGAGCGGGTCTGCATCATGGATGCCTCATCCTTGCGGATACGAACTGATCTTGGTTCGGCTGGATCACGCCTCACTTCTGTAATCTTCGGCCTGCGGTGCGTCTGTCGTTGGGAGCGCTGGTCGCACCGTGTAGGGCGTTGCTGGGGAGCTAACGCTAGCCTGCCCCGATGAGCTTCGGGGGATGTTCGGGTGAGGTCGGCGGCGTGTCGGATCGGGTGGATTTATGGTTGTGGGGGAAGTCGAGGGGGCTGGATAAACCGTATCCGCTGGTATGGCATCTGCTGGATACCGGAGCGATGGCTGAGGTTTTGTGGCGGGAGGTGATGGCGGACTCGGTTCGCTGTTCGGTCGCGTCGGGGTTGGGCTGTTCGGTGGTGGAGGCCGGCCGGCTGGTGGCGTTTTGGGCGGCTTTGCATGATATCGGTAAGATCATTCCCAGTTTTCAGGCGCAGGACGGGAAAGCGTTCGGTGGCCTCACCGGATATCCATCCGATGGCGAACGGGCTTCGGTCAGGCATGACCTGGCCACCCAGCAGTTCCTCGCTCAGGTTCTCGGTGATCTGGGGTATGTCCGTGGGTTGAGGGACGACGCGTCGTCCGGGCGCGTTGCGCAGCTGCTTGGTGGGCATCACGGCTGCTTCCACGAGATCAACGATCGGGACGAGGATCTGCGGCTTCGCCGCTCTGAGCTGGGCGGTCCTGAATGGGTGGACCAGCGGCGGGTGGTGCTGGCGGCGATCGAGAAGGTCTTCGAGCCGCCGGCCGCGCCGGCGGAGGTCCCGCCACCGACGGCGGCGGTGGTCTGTGGTCTGGTGATCCTGGCGGATTGGCTTGTCAGCCAAGAGGACTTCATACGGGCTCGGCAGGAACAGGCAGGCCGTGATGTCCGTTGGGCGGATCACGCGGCGCTGCGGGCGCATCGGGCGGCCAGCGCGGCCGCAGCGATAGGGCTGGTGGCCGATGCCGGTCTTGGCCGGCTCGTGCTGCGCGAGGGCTCGTTCGCCGAGGAGTTTCCCGCGTATCCCCCGAACGACTTGCAGCGATTGGTGGCGGAGCATCTGCCGCCGTTGCTGTCGGGGCCGGGTCTGCTGCTGGTGATGGCGCCGATGGGTATGGGGAAGACCGAGGCCGCGTTGCACGCGGCGCGGTTGATGGGCCGGGTGGCGGGGACGGCGGGGCTGGTGGTCACGTTGCCGACGATGGCGACGGCGGACCAGATGTTCGGCCGGGTGCAGGCTTATCTGTCTCGGTGCGCCGATCCGGCGTCAAGCGCCGCGGTCACGCTCCTGCACTCGATGGCCTGGCTCAACCGCGCCTATGACCCAGGTCCGGACAACGGGGAGGTCCTCACCGGCGAAGGGACGTCCGGCCCGGGCGAGGAGGGCCCGCGAACCGCTGCGACGACCTGGCTGCGGGGGGCGAAGAAGGTCCTGCTGGCTCCGGGCGGGGTGGGCACGATCGATCAGGC
>NZ_CDWWEW010000217.1:0-8882 GCF_977966315.1 Frankia sp. CeRuru1 | reverse complement strand
GTTGGACCAGACCGGCAGGGTCGGCGCCTCGACCTCGACCTCATCGAGCCGGGCGGCCAGCGCCGTCGCCGCTCCCGCCACCACCGGGCTGTGGAAGGCGCACGCGACCGGGATCGGCTTGGCGCTGATGCCGGCCCGGCCGAGAGCCGCCACGGCGGCGGCAACGGCGTCCGTCGGCCCGGAGATCACGCTCTGCCGCGGGGCGTTGTGGTTGGCCACGACGACCCGGCCCGGTCCGGCCTCCCCACCCGCACCGGCCCCGTCGAGCACGGCGCGGACCTGCTCGACCGACGTGGAGACCGCCGCCATCGTGCCCGGTTCGTCGCCAGCGGCCGCCAGGATCGCCGCGGCACGGGCCTCGCAGGCCGATGAGGTCCCGCCGGTCCAGTACCCCGGCGGCGCACAGCGCGACCAGTTCGCCGTAGGAGTGCCCGGCGACGTGGTCCGGGCGCACCCCGAGGCTGGTCAGCAGGTCGTGAACGGCAAGCCCGGCGAGCCCCAGCGTCGGCTGGGCCGCGCGGGTGTCGGTGATCGCGGCTGCCTGGGCGGCCTTCTGCTCCCGGGAGAAGGCCGCCGGCGGGAACATCGTGTCTGCCCACCGGGGAGCGAGGTCCAGTACGGACCGCAGCCGTGGGAAGGCGATGAACAGGTCGGCGAGCATGCCGGGCCGCTGACTGCCCTGGCCGGGGAAGAGGAACGCGGTGGCACCCGGATCCGCGTCCTGGTCCCGGGTGAACAGGCCCGCCCGAGGGTTCGACGCGAACGTGCGCGCCTGGTCGATGGCGGCGGGCAGCGCGTCGAGGTCGTCGGCGACGAACGCGAGCTGGACCGGGTCGCCGCGTTCCGCACAGACGGTGGAGGCGAGGTCACGCAGGCGGAACGGCCGTCCGGCCGCGTCGTTCGCGGCGATCAGCCCGGCCAGCCGGTCCAGCGCCCGGGTGGCCGCCGCCCGGTCGGTGCCGCGGACGACGAACAACTCCGCGGGCCAGCGGTCGAGGCCATGGGCGGGCTCGGGTCCGCCGTCATAGGCGGACAGCACGACGTGGAAGTTGGTGCCGCCGAATCCGAAGGCCGACACGCCGGCGTGGCGCCGCTCGGCCGGGGCGACCCACGGCTTGGCGACGCCGTCGAAGTAGAACGGGCTGGTCTCGGCGTCCCAATAGGTGTTCGGCGTGTCGATGTGCAGGGTCGGCGGCCGCACCCCGGTCTCGACGGCCTTGGCCATCTTGATCAGACCGGCCAGGCCCGCCGCGCACTTCGTGTGCCCGATCTGCGACTTCACCGAACCCACCGCGCACTGGCCCGGCGTCGCACCGTGGTTGGTGAAGACCTCGGTGAGGGTGGCGAGCTCGGTGCGGTCCCCCACGACCGTTCCGGTCGCGTGCGCCTCCAGCAGACCGATCTCGCTGGGCGAGATCCCCGCCCGCCCGTAGGCCCGTTCCAGGGAGAGCACCTGGCCGGCCTTGCGCGGCGCGGTCAGCCCCAGGGCCCGCCCGTCGGAGGAACCGGCGACGGCCCGGATGACGGCGTGGATCCGGTCGCCGTCCCGTTCGGCGTCCGCGAGCCGCTTGAGCACGATGACAGCCACCCCCTCGCCAAGGCTGGTGCCGTCGGCGCCCGCGTCGAAGCTGCGGCACCGCCCGCCCGGAGACAGCGCATGGACGGAGGAGAACAGCAGGAAGTCGTGGGCGCCCGCGTGAGTGTCCACGCCGCCGCACAGCACCATGTCCGAGGTGCCCGCGACGAGCTCCTTGCAGGCGGCGTCAAGGGCGGCGAGCGACGACGCGCAGGCCGCGTCCACGGTGAAGTTCACCCCGCCGAGGTCCAGCCGGTTGGCGACCCGGCCGGCGATGACGTTCGCGAGCATGCCCGGGAACGAGTCCTCGTCCAACTCCGGCAGGAACTCCTCCAGCTCGGCCGGCAGGTCCCCGAGCAGCGCCGGCCACAGGGAACGGAAGCTGTAGGCACCGGAGAGATCCGTCCCGGCCTCCGTGCCGAAGACCACCGATGTGCGGGAGCGGTCGAACGCCCGGCCCTCGCCGACGGTCTTCTGGCCCACCTCCTTCTGGCCCACGTCGTACCCGGCGCCGCGCAGCGCGCGGGCGGCGACCTCCAGCGCGAGGAGCTGGCTGGTCTCGATGCTGCGCAGCGACTTCGGCGGGATGCCGTAGGCCAGCGCGTCGAACGGCACCTGCGGGAGGAAACCGCCCCATCTCGACGGAGTCCTGCGGCCGGCGTCCCTGAGCACCGCGTCCGGGTGGTAGTAGACCTCGGCGTCCCAGCGATCGGCCGGGACCTCGCGGATGGCGTCGTTGCCGGCGACGATGTTCGCCCAGAAGCTGGCCAGGTCCGGGGCATCCGGGAAGATCGCGGACATCCCGACGATCGCGATGTCGAGCGGCCGGGCGCCCGGACGGTCGGGCGCCGCGATCCGCTCGGCGGACCGCAGCTCGGCGGACCGCAGCTCGGCGGCCCGGGCGGCGAGCCCGGCCGTGGCCTGCGCGGTGACCTCGTCATGCAGCTCGGCGATGCTCGTCCGCCGCGAACGCAGGGCGGCGACCTGCCCGATCATGTACATGCCGTCCCGGGCCTGGGCCGCGGGATCGACCGTGACGACCTCGCTGCCCTCACGGCGCAGGCCCTTACTCGCGACCCGCAGCCGGCCGAGGTTGAGCGCCTCGAGCTCCTCCCACATCTGCTGGCGGGAGTGGCCGGCGGCGATCAGCTCACGGCGACGGCCCAGAAAGGTGTGGACGTACGCGGACTCCACGCACCGGGTGGCGTGACCGGGGGAGGTCTCGAGCAGCACGGTGCGCTTACAGTCGAGAGCGGCCTGCTGGAAACCCGGCAGGATCGCCCCGGACGCGACGGCCTCGGCGGTGAACAGGTACGCGGTGCCCATCAGCACGCCAACGCTCGCGCCCCGCTCTGCGAGCGGCCCGGCCGCCGCGGCGACCATCGCAGCGGAACGGGCGTCGTGCACGCCCCCGGCGAACAGCAGATGCAGGCCCGCGAAGAAGTCCGGACCGGCCTGATCGGTCGCGCCGAACTCCAGCAGGCCGGCGATCTGCGCCTCCCACAGCGGGAAGCTCGCCCGCGGCCCGACGTGCCCGCCGCACTCACGCCCCTCGAAAACGAACTTGCGCGCGCCGTCGGCCAGGAAGCGGTTCAGCAGCCCCGGGGACGGGACGTGCAGGAACGTGTCAATGCCGGCGGCCTCCAGCGGGGCCGCCTGTGCCGGGCGACCTCCGGCGACGATCGCGCAGGGAGGACGCACGTCATGCACAGCGGCGAGTTGGGCGGCCCGCAGCGGTGCCGGGGCGAACCCAAGGACCCCGACTCCCCAGGGCGCGTCCCCGAGCAGGTCCGCGGTCTCCTCCAGCAGGGCGCGGCTGTCCTCGCCGCTCATCAGCGCCAGAGCGAGGAAGGGCAGCCCGCCCTCATCGGCGACGGCACGGGCGAACGCCGCCCGGTCGCTGACCCGCGTCATCGGTCCCTGCGCGACCGGGTGGCGCAGGCCGCGGGCAGCGGCGAAGGGCGCACCGGGGGCGAGGGGACGGGTACGGGTGGCGGCGGCGATGCCCTCGCGGATGCCCTGGCGCACGGCCCGTACGACACCGCCCGCGGTCACGTGGCGGTCGGCGAGATCGGCGGCGAACGCTCCGTCCTGGCCGACCGGGAGGAACTGGTTACGCAGATCACGCGCACCCAGCCGGCACGGGATCGCCGTGGCATCGCCCGCCATGGCGTCGCCCGCCATAGCGGCGACAGGAAGATCGGGACGGGTGTACACCCGGTAGCCGGCGAGGAGGGTGGTCTCGCTACCGTCCATCGCGCGGACCGCCGCCGCGACCTGTGCCGGCAGCTCCATCTCACGCACCAGGGCGAGCTGGGAGTCCAGGACCACACCGGCCGCGCCGCCGGCCACCGCGGCCGCCGCGGTGGCCGGACCGATCCCGCCAGCGGCGAACACGGGCAGCGGCGCGCCCTCGGTGGTGACGAACGCCTGCGCGAGCAGATGTTGCAGGAGGGTGAAGGTGGTGAGGTCGCCTACGGGCCCCCCGGACTCGTTGCCTCGCGCGATCAGCCCCTCGGCCCCCGCCGCCACCGCGTCGCACGCCTGCGCGACCGAGGTGACCTCCGCCCAGACCCGGCGCCGCGCCTCTCCACGCGGCCCGCTCGCCTGCAACCGGCTCGTCAGCGCGCCGATGTCCCAGCGGCTCCCCGGACCCGGCCCGGCGTCCGCCCACGCGACGGGGCCGGATCGGGGATCCGGACCGGACCGGACGACTAGTACGACGGTCCCGACGCTCGCGGGCAGCTCGTCGGGATCGAGGGGGCAGCCGGGAGCGACCCGCACCCCGAACCGGCCCGGCGCCCACCGCGCGGCGTCCCGCAGCGCGTCACGTGCCGGTCCGGCCAGCAATCCGAGGTCCAGCACCCCGAGCCCTCCGGCCCGCTGCACCGCGGCGACCAGGGGCGCGGACGGTTCAGCGAACGGCGTGATCACCACGACCAGCTCGCGGGCGTCGAGCGGATCGCGGTCGGCGGGATTGGCCGGCGAGGCCACGGGTGACGCGCTGGGTGCAGTGGTCATCGGCTGGTCCTCCCGACCGGTCCCCGCCTGGGGCAGGGCGCTGAGGGGGCAGAGGCTGAGGGGGCTGTGCTGGTCCGCATGGGCGGGCAATCGCTGGTCCGGATAGGCGGGTAATCGCTGGTCCGCGTGAGCGGGTATCTCAAGGGCAGGCGGACAGCCGGCAGACCCGGGGCCGACGGCGCGTCCGCTGCCGCCCGATCGCCGCGGCGGCACATCGAGGCCATAGAACTCACCCACCGAACCAGCATGATCGATTTGTTCCGGACGACAGGACCGCCCGCATCATCCAGACCTCCTGGTCAGTGCCGCCGGGACGGCAGACATCCGGGAAGCCGCATCCGCCCTGAGTATGCGAAAAGCGAACCAACCCCCAACAGGCTGTCGCGGAACTGGTGTCCCCCGGTCCCACGGCGGCCGCATCCGGTTAGCCGACACGGGATTGCCAACGTGCGCGGAATACTAGCCGGCCCGGTTGGGATCATTGCGTGGTGCCGGACCACAGCGTTGATCGTGGGCCCGTCGGACCACTGGCGCGGTCGCCGTGACCAGGTCCGGACGGCATCCGGTCGCCCGCTCGCCCACCGCCGGACATCGATGAGGATGTCGCGGATCGGGATTACACAGAGCCTGCAGGGGTGTGCACCGGGCGACGTCATCAATCGCCGCGGCCATCGATGGAGGTTACGAATGAGTAACACGCAGGTCGCTATCCCGGTCGCCAGTCGCAGCGGTTTCTCTTCGGTATCGATCACCCAATGCGGCGATGAACAGCTGTGGCTACTTCCCGGCAACACACGCCCGCATGCGCAGGGCCTGGAAAAATCGGATGCGAGGACGACGCCCCGGGAGGTATGGAATCACGGGCGGGCACCGTCCTGAAAATCGATCGTGGTCGCCGCCGGCCGGGTCAGGCGCTGACGGGCGGGGACTGACTCCTTCAGACCCCATGCGGACCAGAAGGGACATCGGCCAACCTAGTCACAGCGCGCCATCGATCGCAAGCTTATCCGATCAACTTTCCGGCAACGACCTCAATAGGGATACTAATAGCAACATTTCAGCCACAATAAGCGATAGTCGTCGCGGAGCGCGCAGGACATGACCGTCGGGACCGGTCAGGCGAGGCCAGATCGATTACCACGGACCGGCTTTGTTACTCGAGTGGGATCATCGACACGCGACCGTCGGCACCGGGAACGGACACGCAGCGTGTCCGTTCCCGCCACTGTTCGATCATCGGGACCGGCCTCTCGCCTCATCCCTTCGCGCCGAAATGCCGGCGGCCCCGACGGAGAGGTCGATCATGATTGCCGCCATCGGCGGATCAGGTGCCGGCGACCGCACCCCGCGCGGTGGCGCACCGGGGTTCGCGGCTCGGATCGAGGTCGTAGATCATCGGCACCGCCGCGGATCCCGCGGATCCCGCGGATCGAACATCCACGGCAGCAGCCTCATGACCTCATGACGTCACAGTTTCAGGGCCGCGGGTTGCCGGGGGCCGCGAACGCGCTCGTCTCCCGCTGCCACGCGATCGCCAGCTGGGTCCGGTTCGTGCACCCCGTCGCCACGAGCGCATGGGTGAGATGGTGCTTTACCGTGTCGATGCTGATGCACAACGCCTCGGCGACTTGGCGGTTGGAACGGCCTTCGGCGACGAGACGGACGACGTCGCGCTCGCGCGCCGACAGCTTGCCCGCGACCGACGGGCCCGGGTCCGCCCGGATGTAGAACCGCAGGAGGTTACCGAGGTGCCGACCGAGAACCGCCCCGACGGCGCGGTCCCGCGGTCCGAACGCGCCCGGCCGAGAATCCAACAGGGACACCACGGCGCCCACGTTCGACGGACCGAACAGGCGGATGAGCAGCTTCGCGTGGATGCCGTGTGCCCGCAGAAACCGCTCCAGGCGCATCCGCACCTCCGGGCGTTCCGGGATGCCGAGATCGTCAAGGGTGGCGAGCCCTCGCTCGCGGACCGAACGCAGGCTGTCCGGATTGCTGAGGGCCTCCAGCTCCCGGTAACGCTCCAGGTAGGGGCCTGCGAGTCGAAGCGCCAGCCCGCGACCGGTGGGCCGGGCGTCCTGGAAGGCGGTCTCGAGCGAGGAGCCCAGGAAGAAGGCGGAATGCCGGTAACCGAGATGCCGGGCCATGCCGTCCAGGGCGAGCTCGCGGAAGGATGCCAGCGACGACGCCCGCTCGCAGTCCTCCACCACGCGCAGGATGCCGCGCAACTCGGCCGCGCCGAGAGCCAGGTCCCGCGGCATCGGCGCGGCACGCGCCACCGGAGCGGACCGGACGGGCGGGCCGCCAGCCGGGACCGCACGGCCGCTGCCGCTCGGCACCTCGCCGCGGCCCATCGGCGAGCCGCCCATCGGCACACCGCTCCCCGGTGGGCCGGAGCGCTGGTGAAGCGGTCGCCCCGCACCGGCGCCGGTGGCGGCGGAATGCCGGGTGGTCGGCGAGCGGTGCGGCGGGGTCAGCGGTGCGGGTGAGCTCGCGGAGACACGCCTCGCGACCCGGCCCGCCGCAGCGGCCTCGGCGGATGTGTCGACGGTCACGCCAATTCGCGGCCGATGTAGTGCGTCCTCACCGATAACATCATGCGGGCGGGAAACTCGGTCGGTCACACGTGCCTCCGGGGGGGTCAGAACTCAGAACCGACGCCAGGCCTCGTCCGCTAGGGACGATGCCGCCAGGTTGATTTCCGGCGAAGTTGGACAGGTTCGGCAAGCGTAGGGCCCATCTCCCTCGCTACGCCAGCGGTCACCCACGCCCCCCTGATCACACTCACCCCCGTATCTTCGGCGCAGCCGGGGAAAACGCGACCTTAACGCACGTAAACGTTTGGGATGACGCCGTCCGGCAGCCCCCGGCAGTGGCTCGAGGTGATTTTTCCCTCCCACTGGCACCGCCCGTCGGGGCTACCTCACAAGTACGAGATTGGCTCCCCCCGGCTTCGATCGCGGTCGCGAAAGAAGCCGGAAAACGTCCTCCGGCACGGGTGAGCCTCGGATCCCGACCAACATCGACAGCATGAACATTGGTCACGTAGGGTAGCCACAACGGCAGCGCACAGTTTCGCCAGCGGCCCGCGGCCTGCCCCGGAGGGGTGGAGTTCCCCGCTCCCTGCACGGACCACCCATCCCATGGTGCCGCTCCACGACGACGACACATCGAGCGCGGACACCATCGAGCGCGGACACCATCGAGCGCGGACACCATCGAGCGCGGACACCATCGAGCGCGGCCGGGGCCCGCGATGTGGCCATGCGCCGATCATCGACCGGCCGAAGCCCCAGGTCGAAGCCACAGCGGGAGACCAAAGCCACGGCAGGAAAGAGGTAGAGGTACGAAGGCGATGACCTTGGGGCGGTCGGTCTTCCTGGTCGTGATGGGTGCCATCCTGCGCTACGCGCTCACCTGGCGCACCACCGGAGTGGATCTCCAGATTCTGGGCCTGATTCTGATCATCATGGAGATCGTGACATCGATGATCTGCCTGCTCCATGCCTTCCTGCCGGCACCGGCACGGGCCACCGCGCGTACCCGCGGACCGGGGCGGACACCGATCGGGCCTGGTCCCGGCCCGATCGGGCGGCACCTCGAACGAACGGCGGCGCTCGGCACATACCGGTACGGCCCACCGCAGCCCGGGTCCGACACGATCCAGACGGATGCCGGCCACCTCGATGCCGGCTACACGGGTCCCGGTCACACGGGTCCCGGTCACACGGAGAGCGACCGCACCGGCGCCGGCTACGCGGACGCAGTAGACGACGGACCCGGCTCGAGGGCAGGGTACCCACCCCCGTACCCGCCGCGGTTCACCGAATCACCGTCCCCCTGATCGCGGCGCCCCGGCCACCGGACCGTCGACCTCCCACCTAAAATCTATCTTTACAATAAACTGTATGACTATTTACAATAGACGCAATTCGCGCGCACGATGTACAGCATCGCGACGCCGTGGCACGTCGAGCTTGCGGTAGATGCTCTTCAGGTGCGTCTTCACCGTGTTCACGGAGACGAAGAGCTCGGCGGCGATCTCGGCGGTCGTCAACATCGTCGGCAGATAGCTGAGGACCGCGAGTTCCCGGTCGCTGAGCCGGTCACTCGCCCCGGGTCCCCGCCCGTCCATGGAACCGGGTGAGCGCTCGCGCGCCCCTGGCTGCCCTAGAGAGATCGGACTCGTTCCCATCCCAAGGCCGTGGCCCGCCGGACCGGAGCGAGGGCCGCGCGGGACGTCGACCCCCTGACGGTCACAGTTAGGCGGCGCCGAGCGCGCCGC
>NZ_CDWWEW010000216.1:3578-9084 GCF_977966315.1 Frankia sp. CeRuru1 | reverse complement strand
GTCCAGGGCCCATCCCGCGCCTGCGATTGTTCACTTATCCGGTGGAAAATCTGCGCCCGCTGCAGACAACGACCCGACACGCTGCTAGCGTCGGAACCATGCGGTCACATGCCGGACATCCGGGACGGTTGCGCGCCGCTCTGCGATGTTCGGGGGATGCCCGAAGGTCGGTACACTGGGCGGCCACCCATCCCGCACGGCCGCCTTCGACGGGCTGTGCCCGGGCTTCTGATCTTTTTCGTACCGCACGATCTTAGGCATTCCGACCGGCCCCGGGGAAGCGGCCCGGTTCCCCTTCGGCAGCCGGACCGTCCACCGCCGCACCGCGCGGGCAACCGTGAGGAACCGCGGACGAGGACAGCCATCGCAGACTAGTCGCAGGTATCGGTGGTAGTCGCAGGCAGTCGCAGGTATCAGTGCCCGGCCGGCGTCCCACAGCCGGCGCCCGGTACACCGCCGACACGCCGACACGCCGACACCACCGACGCACCGAACACCGACTTCGCCCCGGGGAGGATCACCCTATGAGCACCGAGAGCTGGTCGTTCGAGACCCAGCAGATCCACGCGGGAGCCCAGCCGGACCCGGCGACCGGCGCCCGAGCCGTGCCGATCTACCAGACCACCAGCTACGTCTTCCGCGACACCGACCACGCCGCCGCCCTGTTCGCTCTCGGTGAGCCCGGAAACATCTACACCCGGATCATGAACCCCACCCAGGATGTCTTCGAGCAGCGCATCGCCGCCCTCGAAGGTGGGATCGGGGCGCTCGCGGCGGCGTCGGGGCAGGCCGCGGAGACGCTGGCGATCTTGAACCTGGCCGAGGCCGGCGACCACGTGGTCTCCTCGGCCAGCCTGTACGGCGGGACGTACAACCTGTTCCACTACACCCTGCCGAAGCTGGGCATCGAGGTCTCCTTCGTCGGCGATCCCGATGATCTCCAGGAGTGGCGGGCGGCGGTGCGGCCCACCACGAAGGCGTTCTACGGGGAAACGGTCGGCAACCCCCGCGGCGACGTCCTCGACACCGTCGGGATCTCCGAGGTCGCCCACGCGCACGGGATCCCCCTCATCGTCGACAACACCCTCGCGACGCCCTATCTGTACCGGCCGCTGGAGCACGGCGCGGACATCGTCGTCCACTCGGCGACGAAGTTCATCGGCGGCCACGGCACCGCGATCGGCGGCGTCATCGTCGACGGCGGCCGGTTCGACTTCGGCGCCTCCGGCCGGTTCGCGAACTTCACCACTCCCGACCCGAGCTACCATGGTCTAGTCTACTGGGACGCGCTCGGTCACGGCTCGTACATCGTCAAGGCGCGCGTGCAGCTACTGCGCGACCTCGGCCCGGCGATCTCCCCGTTCAACTCGTTCCTGCTGCTCCAGGGTCTGGAGACGCTGTCGCTGCGGATCGAGCGGCACACCGCGAACGCCCAGCGGGTCGCCGAGTGGCTCGAGGCGCGCGACGAGGTGAGCTGGGTGGCCTACCCGGGCCTGCCGTCGTCGCGGTGGTACTCCCGGGCACAGAAGGTGCTCCCCCGCGGCGCCGGCGCGATCCTGTCCTTCGGCATCGCCGGTGGCGCCGAAGCCGGGAAGAAGTTCGTCGAGGGGGTCGAGCTGTTCAGCCACCTGGCGAACGTTGGTGACGTCCGCTCACTGATTATCCATCCCGCGACGACGACGCACTCCCAGCTCACCGAGACCGAGCAGACCGCGACCGGGGTCACCCCGGATCTCGTCCGCCTGTCGGTCGGCATCGAGGGGATCGACGACATCCTGGCCGACCTCGATGCCGGGTTCCGTGCGGCCAAGAGCTGAGTCGCGTGGCACCGGTGCGGCCCTTTCGGTCGAGCCGGTGCCGCCGACGGTCGAACCGGCGCCGTCGGCGCCACCGCCCGCCTCCGGGGCATGGCGCGCCGGGATCGACCCGGTGGGACGGCGCCGGTTCGTCGACCTGCTGGGACCGCTGCGGCTGGAACGCGGCGGCGTCCTGCCCGGCGTGACAGTGGCCTACGAGACGTGGGGCCGCCTCGACGCCGCGGCCACCAACGCGGTGCTGGTCCTGCACGCGCTCACCGGGGACAGTCACGCCGCCGGCCCGCCCGGGCCGGGCCATCCCACCCCAGGCTGGTGGGATGGCCTGATCGGGCCTGGACGGGCCCTCGACACCGATCGCCTCTTCGTGGTCTGTCCGAATGTGCTGGGCGGCTGCCAGGGCACGACCGGGCCAGCCAGTCCCGCGCCGGACGGCCGACCCTGGGGCGGCCGATGGCCCGAGATCACGATCTCCGATCAGGTCACGGTGGAGGTCGCCGTCGCCGACGCGCTCGGCATCCGGCGCTGGGCCGCGGTGGTCGGCGGCTCGATGGGGGGCATGCGGGCCCTGGAGTGGGCCGTCGGCCATCCCGACCGGGTCGACCACGCCGTGGTCCTGGCCTGCGGCGCGGCGGCGACGGCGGAGCAGATCGGGTTGTCCGCGGTGCAGCTTCGTGCGATCACCGACGACCCGGCCTGGAACGGCGGCGACTACCACGACCGGCCCGACGGACGCGGCCCGGACGCCGGCATGGGTCTGGCCCGGCGGGTGGCCCAGATCAGCTACCGCAGCGAGGCCGAGCTGGAGGAACGGTTCGCGGATCGGACCCGGCCCGACGGCTTGTTCGAGGTCGCCTCCTACCTCGACCACCATGCCGGCAAGCTGGCCGCTCGGTTCGACGCCGGCACTTACGTCGCCCTGACCCGGGCGATGATGATCCAGGACGTCGGCCGGGGGCGCGGGGGGCGCGCGCCGGCGCTACGGTCCTGCCCGGTGCCGTTCACCGTCGCAGGGGTCGATTCCGACCGGCTCTATCCCCTCCACCTGCAGGAGTACATCGCCGAGCGCGTCGGCGCGCCGTTGCGCGTCGTCCACTCGCGGCGCGGGCACGACGGGTTCCTGATCGAGACCGAGCAGGTCGCCGCAATCGTCCACGACGCCCTCCGGACGGCCTGACCCGGAACTGATTATCCGCACGGTTTATCCGCACGATTTAGCCGCACGGTGACGGCACCGCGCGGCACGGCAGCGGACGGCACCCCGGCCCGTCACCTTGAGCGTGTATGAACCGCTGCATGGTGACCCCCTCCGCCGGTCCGCCGGGTGCCCGCCCGGGCGGGCTATTCGCCACCATCCGCGCGGCCCTGCCGGGCCTGCTCCCGAGCGAGCAGCGGGTGGCCGAAGTGTGTCTGGCCCGTCCGGGGGACGTGGTCGAATGGTCCGCCGCGCAGCTCGCGGAGGCCGCGGGAACATCGACGGCCACGGTGGTGCGCGCCTGCCAACATCTCGGCTTCCGCGGATTCCAGCATTTCCGCGTCGAGCTCGCCCGGGAGAGCGGGGCCGCGGCGCTGCGCGGTGAGATCGGCCGAACGGACGCTGCCGACCCGGTCGAGCGCCTGGTGGACACCGTCTTCGGCGCGGCGACCGCGGTGCTCGCCGACGCGCTCGGCCCGCTGGACCGGTCCCGTCTCGCGCCCGCCGTGGACCTGCTGGACCGGGCCGACCGACTGCTCGTCATCGGCAACGGCGGATCGGCTCCGGTCGCCCAGGACGCGGCGTTGCGCTTCCTCAGCATGGGCCGGCCGGCCGAGGCGCCGGGCGACTCGATCGCCCAGGAACTCACCGCCCGCCTGCTCGCGCCCTCGGACGTCTGCCTGGTCATCACGAGCAGCGGGGCGAACGAGCCGAGTCTGCGGGCCGCGGAGGCGGCCCGGACCGCGGGCGCCGCCGTCATCGGCATCACCAGCTACACGGCCGGGCCCCTGGCCGAGATCGCCGACATCAGCCTCGTGGTGGGGTCGCCCGACTGGCCCATCAGCTCGGACATGATCGCAAGCCGGCTGGCCTCCCTGCTGCTGCTCAACGCCCTGCAGCTCGCGGTCGGCCTGCGCCGCACGGACAACCCGCTGCTGGCCGGGACCGTCATGCGGGACGTCCAGGGCCACTCCGTGCGGGCGGAGGACGGCCCGCGGCGGCCCGCGGCGGATCCCGGCCTCGGAGCCGCCGATCCCTACGAGTTCTGACCGAATGACCGGTCAGGTCAGTCGGGTCAGGGGACGCGCGCCAAGGGGCGCTCGGACAGCTACGAAAGCGTCCCACCGGCAAGGCGCTTGACCGGAGATTCGTTGCGGTAAGTGACTGTCCCCCGTTTCCCGACCGTCATGGACCATTCATCTAGGTACCCGAGACTGCCTCTGTAACGAGGAACCAGGGGGCAGGCGCACTCCTGGAACAGACGTACACGGGGTGCTGGGTGGCAGAAATCCGGATCGAGGGCCTCACGAGGCGCTTCGGAAACGTCCGTGCGGTGGACGACGTCTCCCTCGACGTGGCGGACGGTGACTTCCTCGTTCTACTGGGACCGAGCGGCTGCGGGAAGACCACGCTGCTGCGCATGATCGCCGGCCTGCTGGAGCCGAGCGAGGGGCGCATCATGCTCGGCGACCGCGACATCACCCATGTCCCCGCCCGACGGCGCGACCTCGCCATGGTCTTCCAGAGCTACGCGCTATACCCGCACCTGACGGTCGAGCGCAACATCGGGTTTCCGCTGCGGGCCGCGCGCCGCCCTAAGGCGGAGATCGCCCGGCGCGTCCGCGAGGTCGCCGACCAGCTCGAACTCGGCGGGCTGCTCCACCGGCGCCCCCGTGAGCTATCCGGCGGGCAGCGCCAA
Source organism: Frankia sp. CeRuru1 (assembly GCF_977966315.1). Lineage (NCBI taxonomy): Bacteria > Bacillati > Actinomycetota > Actinomycetes > Frankiales > Frankiaceae > Frankia > Frankia sp. CeRuru1. The sequence continues at coordinate 4,376 of NZ_CDWWEW010000216.1, read as the reverse complement.
CGGGTGGCGCTCGGCCGTGCGCTGGTCCGTGACCCCCAGGCGTTCCTCATGGACGAGCCCCTCTCGAACCTCGACGCGAAACTGCGCACCGCGACCCGCACCGAGCTCGCCGGACTGCACCGCCGGCTGGGCCGAACCTTCATCTACGTCACCCACGACCAGGTGGAGGCCATGTCGATGGCGACCCGCGTGGTCCTGCTCAACGGCGGCCGCGTGGAACAGGTGGGCAGCCCGACCGAGGTCTACGACACGCCGGCCTCGGTGTTCGTCGCCGGCTTCCTCGGCGCACCGCCGATGAACCTGATCGACGCCCGGGTGGAGGCCGACGGCGACCTGCTGGCGGTCCGCGCGGACGGGCTACGCATCCCGCTGTGGCCGGGCTTCGACGAACCCCGCGACGTCATCGTCGGTCTGCGACCCGAGAACCTGGCGCTGTTGCCCGGCTCGGCCGAGCTGCCCGGCCCGGCCGAGACATCGTCGGCATCACCCGGGTTGACGGCATCACCCGGGTTGACGGCGCAGATCGAAGGTGTCGTGACCACGGTCGAGAACCTCGGCAGCGAGGAGGTGGCCTGGTGCGACGTCCACGGTCAGGCTGTCGCGCTGCGTGGCCCCCGCCCGATCGGACTGGCCGCCGGTGACCGGGCCCGACTCACCATCGACGTCTCACGGGTGCACCTGTTCGCTCGGGCGAGCGGACGTCGTCTCGCCTGGCGGCCACCGGATTCCCGGGAATCCCTGACCATCCCCGTGCCCGGCGCGCTCGCCGCGTCCCCCTCCCCCGCTTCGGCCGCGCCC
>NZ_CDWWEW010000216.1:0-3382 GCF_977966315.1 Frankia sp. CeRuru1 | reverse complement strand
CCCCTCCCCCGCTTCGGCCGCGCCCGCCGCGGTCTGAGGGGCGACCAGACCCAACCGGACCAGATCACCGCGATCCGGTCCGTCCGCCATCCCATCGATTCCGTCGGTCCCGTCGGTCTATTGATCCCAACGTCCCGTTGATCCCAAGGAGCATCCCCGTGGCTCGACCACGCCTGCTGCGTGCCGCAGCTGGCCTCGCGTTGCTTGCGGCGCTCGCCTCCGCGTGTGCGACGTCCTCGCCCACACCCACGAGCGCGGCCGCGAACGCCAGCACGATCCCCGAGCTCTCCCCGGACCAGAAGGTCTCGATCGTCTTCGAGAGCTACAACCTCGCGAACGTCGGGACGTGGAAGCCGGTGATCGAGGGGCTGCTCCGCGACTTCCAGGCGGCGCATCCCAACATCACCGTCAAGGGCCAGCCGCCGCAGAACCTGGCCGGCAGCGCGAACAGCGGCGACTACGTCACCAGCATCAAGAACCAGGTGCTGGCGGGCAGCCCCCCGGACGTCGCCCAGATCACCTTCAACGCGCTGCGCTTCGCCTCCGGCAGCCTCGGCGCCCAGCCGCTCGACACACTGGTCGGGCGGGAGGCCGTTCAGGCGAACTTCGGCGGCGAACACCCGTTCGCCCCGAAAGCCCGCACCCTCGGCGATGTCGACGGCAAGACCTACGCCGTCCCGTACGTCTTCTCCACCCCGGTTCTCTGGCTGAACAAGACCCTGTTCACCCAGGCCGGCCTCGACCCGGCCAAGCCGCCGAAGACCTGGGCGGAGGTAAAGACCGCGGCGCTCGCCATCAAGGCGAAGACCGGCAAGGACGGGGTCCTCATCGACTGTCTGACGAAGGTCGGGGACTGGTGTTTCCAGAGCCTGGTACGGTCAGCCGGTGGCCGGGTGATCTCTACCGACGGCACCAAGCTATCCTTCGCCGACCCGCCGGGCGTCGAGGCGGTGTCGATGGCCGCCGACCTGGCACGCAGCGGCGTGATGCCGAACCTCGACCAGAAGCAGCAGGTCAAGGCGTTCAGCACCGGCCAGGCCGGGATGCTGCTCGAAAGCAGCTCCCTGCAGGGGATGTTCATGGCCGGCGCCAAGGCGAACAACTGGGAGCTCGACGCCACCCAGGAACCCGCGTTCGGCTCGAAGCCGGTCATCCCCACCAACTCGGGAGCGGCACTGGCGATCTTCAGTAAGGACCCGGCCAAGCAGCGCGCCGCCTGGGAACTGACCAAGTTCCTCACCAGCAACCGCGCCTACACCGAGATCTCCTCAAAGATCGGCTACCTGCCACTGCGGACCGGCCTGATCGACGACCCGAAGTACCTGCAGGCCTGGGCGAAGGCGAACCCGCTCATCAAGCCGAACCTCGACCAGCTCACCCGGATCGAGCCGTGGGAGTCCTTCCCGGGTGACAACTACCTCCAGATCTCCGACACGATGATGACCGCGGTCGAAAGCGCCGTCTTCACCGGCAAGGACCCCGCATCCACCCTGGCCGACGCGCAGAAGCAGGCCACCAGCTTCCTGCCCCGGAAGTGACCGCCGTGCCCGTCGTAAGCACCGTGAGCACCGGGAGCACCGGGAGCACGGCCACCGCAGCGAGCACCGAGACCGCCCCGGGCGCCGGCGACGGCGGGGCGCCGCAGGCGCGGCGCGCCCTGTCGCTGCCGGGCACGATCAACCTGCGCGACGTCGGCGGCTACCCGACTGTGCACGGACGCTCCCTGCGCTGGCGCACGCTGCTGCGCTCGGGCACGCTACGCGGGCTCGACGGCCGTGGGCAGGCCATCCTCGCGCAGATCGGGCTGCGCACGGTCATCGACCTGCGCGAGGACACCGAGGTGGCGCACGATCCGGACCAGCTCGGCCGGCTCGCCGCGACGCATCGGCGGGTGCCCGTCTACACCCTGCCGGTCGACCGGCACCAGACGGCCGGCGATCTGCGTAGCCTCTACGACCACGTCGTCGATCATCGAGGGGACCGCCTCACCGCGGCCATGCTCGCGCTCGCCGCACCGGGGGCACTGCCCGCGATCGTGCACTGCAGCGCCGGCAAGGACCGCACCGGTCTGGTCATCGCTCTGGCGCTGGACCTCGCCGGGGTGCCAGCCGAGGTGATCGCGCAGGACTTCGCGCTGACCTCGTACTTCCTGCGGGACGAGGCCGCGGCGGCCGTCCAGCGTATCTCCGCCCTGATGTCCACCGACGGCGAGGAGCTGCCGGCCTCGCTGATGGCAAGCCCGCCCGACCTCATCCTGCACGCTCTGGGCCGTATCCACGCCCGGCACGGGGACACCCACACCTACCTGCTCGCGCACGGGGCGACGGCGCACGCGCTGGACCGCCTCGTCGAGGCCCTGCTCGTGCCGGCGGAGGCCTCCGACGCCGGGCCGGATTCCGGTCCGGCGACCGCGGGCTGAACCCCAGCCAGTGAGCCGCAGGCCCGGAGTCCCTCCCCCTCGGGCCTGCGGCTCACCCCAGGCGCCACCCCGTCCGCTCTGAAGCCCGTCCGCCCTGAAGCCATCCCCTCCCGCTCCGAAGGACGTCCATGCCGATACTCTTGGACCCGACCGCGCACACGCCCACCCACATCCTGATCCAGATCAGTGACACCCACATCGTCCGCGAGGGTGAGCTGATGCACGGCAAGGTCGACACGTACGCCGCGCTCCGCACCGTGCTCGACCAGATCGAGGCGTCCACGCTGAAGATCGGTGCCCTGCTGCTCACCGGTGACCTCGCCGACCGCGGTGATCTGCTGGCCTACCAGCGGTTGCGTGACCTGGTCGAACCGGTGGCGGCGCGCTTGGGCACGCCCGTGCTCTACGGCGTCGGCAACCACGACTCGCGTGGCCCGTTCCGGGAGGGACTGCTCGGCGCGGAACCCACGGTGGAGGCTCACGACTACGTGCACTGGGTCGGTGACCTGCGGATCATCATGCTCGACACCACCGAACCGGGCGAACACAGCGGCTTCCTGAGCACCGCCCAGCTGCGCTGGCTCGCCGACGAGCTGGCCACCGCGGCCCCCGACGGGACCATCCTCGCCCTGCATCACCCACCCGTGCCGTCCCCGCTCGCGATGGTGAACTCGCTCCTGCTCGCCGAGCCGCAGAACCTCGCCGACGTGCTCGCCGGCAGCGACGTGAAGATCGTGCTGGCCGGTCACGCCCACCACGCGTCCGCGGGCGTGCTCAGCGGCGTTCCGGTCTGGGTGGCGGGTGCCACCGCCTACCGGCTACGCACCCTCGGCCCGGCCGACCGGATAACCGGCCTGGTCGGGGGCGAGTACACCCGGATCGACGTCTACCCCGAGGGTGCCGTCGCCACCGCGGTACCGATCGCCACCACCGAGGTGGTCTACGACATGACCCTCGACGAGG
>NZ_CDWWEW010000215.1:0-8933 GCF_977966315.1 Frankia sp. CeRuru1 | reverse complement strand
AGCCCCAGGACGTCCCCGCGGGCGCCGGCGGGGGATCGGCCAGCCGACGCCAGTCAACCAGCGTGTCCGGCACCTCGCCAAGGAAGCGCGACGGCGGGTTGTAGGCCGGTTGGCCCCAGGCGCTGCGCATCACCGCGCGGGTCAGGTAGAGCCGGGTCCGGGCCCGGGTGACGCCCACATAGGCGAGCCGGCGTTCCTCCTCGAGCTGGGTGGGATCTCCCAAGGTCCGTAGGTGCGGGAAGACGCCGTCCTCGAGACCGGTGAGGAAGACGACGGGGAACTCGAGGCCCTTGGCGCTGTGCAGCGTCATAAGGGTGACCACACCATCGGAACCGTCGTCGGTCGGAACCTGGTCCGCGTCGGCGACGAGCGAGACCTGCTCGAGGAACTCCGCGAGCGTGCCCTCGGGCAGCCGCTGGGTGAACTCCTGGACCACTCCGACCAGTTCCTGCAGGTTCTCCACCCGGCCCTGGGACTCGACGGTGTCCTCGGCGAGGAGTTCCGACAGGTAGCCGGTGCGTTCAAGCACCGCCTCGACCACGGCCACCGGGTCGTCGGCCGCCACCGTGCGTAGCTCGGCGAGCAGCGCAGTAAACTCTCGCACCGCCTTCGCCGAGCGCGCGGCGATCCCCGGCACCTCGTCGACACGCTCCAGTGCCTGCGCGAACCCGATCCGCTCGACATCGGCGAAGCCCGCCAGGGCCGCCTCGGCCCGCTCGCCGATCCCGCGGCGGGGCACGTTCAGGATGCGACGCAGGTTCACCGTGTCGCTGGGATTGACGAGGACCCGCAGGTAGGCAAGGAGATCACGGATCTCCTTGCGCTCGTAGAACCGCACCCCGCCGACCACCCGGTAGGGCAGCCCGACCCGGACAAAGATCTCCTCAAACACCCGGCTCTGGGCGTTGGTCCGGTAGAACACCGCGACGTCGGCGGACCGCGCGAGCTTCGCGTCCGAGAGCCGGTCGACCTCCTCGGCGACAAAGGCCGCCTCGTCGTGCTCGTTGTCGGCGGCGAATCCGACGATCTTCTCACCGTCACCGGCGTCCGACCACAGCCGCTTGGCCTTGCGCTGGTTGTTACGCGCGATCATCGCGTTCGCGGCGGAGAGGATGGTCTGGGTGGAGCGGTAGTTCTGTTCCAGCAGGATCACCGCGGCGTTCGGGAAGTCCTCCTCGAACTCCACGATATTGCGGATGTTCGCCCCGCGGAAGGCGTAGATCGACTGGTCCGCGTCGCCAACCACGCACAGCTCCGCCGGTGGGACGGCGCCCGAGGCCCAGGTACCCGACCCGGCCGCTGGCTCGGCCGCCGGCTCCTCCGACTCCACCGGCGCGGACCCGCCACCGAAGTACGCCGGCTGGCCGACGAGCTCGCGCACCAAAACGTACTGCGCGTGGTTGGTGTCCTGGTACTCGTCCACGAGCACATGTCGGAAGCGGCGCCGGTAGTGCTCGGCGACGTCGGGGAACGCCTGGAGGAGGTTCACCGTCGTCATGATCAGATCGTCGAAGTCGAGGGCGTTGGCCTGAGCCAGCCGCTGTTGATAAGCGGCGTAGACCTCGGCGACGGTCCGCTCGAGGTGGTTCGTGGCCCGGTCCCGTGCGGCCTCCCAGTCGATCAGTTCGTTCTTCAGGTTGCTGATCTGTGCCGCCAGACCTCGGGCGGGATGCCGCTTGGGATCAAGATCGAGGTCGCGGGTGACCAGAGTGATCAGACGCTGCGCGTCGGCAGCGTCGTAGATGGAGAAGGTCGAGCTGAACCCGAGACTCTTCGCCTCGGACCTCAGGATGCGCACGCAGGCCGAGTGGAAGGTGCTCACCCACATCGCCCGCGCCCGAGGACCGACCAGTGCCGAGACCCGTTCGCGCATCTCGCTGGCGGCCTTGTTGGTGAACGTGATCGCCAGAATCTCCCCCGGCCGGACCCCCCGGGCAGCCAGCAGATACGCGATACGGTGAGTCAGCACCCGCGTCTTGCCGGACCCCGCGCCCGCGACGACAAGCAGGGGTGCTCCGATGTGCACCACCGCCGCCCGCTGCTGCAGGTTGAGCCCGTCGAGCAGACCCTCGGCATCCAGGCGCGGCGAGGAGGAGTCACCGGGCCCGTCCCCGCCCACCGGCGGCGCCAGCACCGCTGGGCCGAACAGGTCGTAGGGCACGTGCGCACCGCCGTGGACATCCGTCCCGACCGACCCGGCGATGCCGGATCCGCCGCCGTGGGAATCGCCGAAAAAGCCGCTCATGGGACTCCGATCGTACGTTCGACGTCGAGCGGGTCGGACCGCGGCATGCCCGGAGCGCACCCGACGACCCGGTTCGCGGTGTGGTTCGCGAGATGCACCGACAGCCCCACCCCGCCGCGGTCCTCGCGCGTCCGTGCCACCACATGACCATCACGCGTCCACGCCCAGTGGTCGTCGACCCGCGTGCTGACCAGCCTATTGTCCGTCGTTCCCGCCCCGCCCCGCGCGCGAGGGCGGGTCGTCGATGGCCGTGGTCCGCGTCAACGCCCGGCCCACCGGCGGTCACGCGGTCACGCGGTGCTCGACGCGCTCGGCGGGATGGCCGCGAGCGCCTTCACCCTGCTGGCCACCCCCGGGTCGATGTTGCCGCCCGACAGGATCGCCACCGTCGGGCCCTGCGCGAGATCACCTTGACGCAACAAAGCCGCAACCCCCGCGGCGCCGGCCGGTTCCACCTGGTGGCCGGCCCGGTGCAGCAACACCATCGCCTCCCAGAACGCTGCCTCATCGACCGTGACGATCTCGTCCACCAGGCGTGCGGCAAGGGCGAAGGTCAGAACCCCGGGAGCGTTCACCGCCATACCGTCGGCGATCGTGGTCAACGCCGAGACCACCCGTGACGAACGTGGCGCCGTCGGCTGTTCGGACGTCCGGCTGCCCGGAATCGTCCCGGCTTCCCACAGTGTTCCGGCACCAGGCGTCGTTCCGGCACCAGGCGTCACCACCCCACCGGGGGGCACCGGGAGCCGCCGGCCAGCCCGCAGCGACGCGGCGAACGCCGACGACAGCACGGACTGCACACCGACCACTCGCACATCGGGGCGCCGGGACCGCACCGCCGCAGCCAGCCCGCTGATCAGTCCTCCGCCGCCCACCCCGACCAGAACGGTGCCGAGATCGGGCACCTGATCGAGCAACTCCAAGCCGATCGTGCCCTGCCCGGCCACCACCCTCGGGTCGTCGAATGGGTGGACCAGCAGCCGGTCTCCCCGGGCGGCGAAGGCGGCGGCCGCCGCGAGCGCCGCCTCCACCCCCCCGGGTATCTTCTCGACCCGGGCGCCCCACCGGCGCGTCCGCGCCACTTTGACCGGATTGGCCCCCACCGGCACGAAGATGGTCGCCTCGACGCCGAAGGTCGCGGCCGCGAAGGCCACTCCCTGGGCGTGGTTACCGGCGCTGGCCGCCACCACCCCCCGGGCCCGCGTCGCCGGATCCGCGGTGGCCACCCGGTGGTAGGCACCCCGAAGCTTGAACGAACCGGTGTGCTGCTCGTGCTCACACTTGAGCCAGACGGGCGCACCGATCGCCGCCGACAGGGCGAGATCCCGGACGACTCTGGTCTGTCGTGCCACCCCGGCAAGGACGCGGGCCGCGGCGCGGATGTCCGACGCCCAGAGTTCGGCGTCCGGGGCTACCGATCGGTCGTCTGCGGCTGCTGCGGTCATGGAGCATCTCCCGGCGGCTGAGCGGCCACCCCACCATGACCGCGGCAACAAAAAAGCCCCCCACCAGGACAAGGCGGAAGGGCGAGGCGCGGACCCGATGATCGGTCGCGCGCCTAGGTAATGGCCATCTCGTGCGGGGTCACATCATCCAGGGTGCTCCGGTCCCGCCCGGACGTCAAACGTGCCCGTCGGCGGGGGTCGCCCGACGGGCACGCGCTCCGATCCGGGATCGTCACTCCCACTCAATCGTGCCGGGGGGCTTGGAGGTGATGTCGTACACCACCCGGTTGACCTGCGGCACCTCGTTGACCACCCGGTTCGAGATGCGTTCCAGCAGGCCGTAGGGCAGCCGGGCCCAGTCGGCGGTCATCGCGTCCTCGCTGGTGACCGCGCGCAGGACGATCGGGAAGCCGTACGTACGCTCGTCACCCTGGACGCCTACCGACCGCACGTCGGCGAGCAGCACCGCGAAGACCTGCCAGATCTCGCGGTCCAGGCCGGCCTTGCGAATCTCCTCCCGGATCACCGCGTCGGCCGCCCGCACCACGTCGAGCCGCTCGGGCGTGACCTCGCCGATGATGCGGACGGCGAGGCCCGGGCCCGGGAACGGCTGGCGCCAGACGATCTCCTCGGGCAGCCCGAGCTCCTCGCCGAGCCGACGGACCTCGTCCTTGAACAGGGTCCGAAGCGGCTCGACCAGACCGAACCGCAGGTCCTCGGGCAGTCCGCCGACGTTGTGATGAGACTTGATCTTCGCGGCCGTCGGCGAACCGGATTCGATCACGTCGGGATACAATGTCCCCTGCACGAGAAAGTCGATCGTCGCGCCCTCCGCCTCCGCCCGGGCCTCCAATTCGCGGGCGGACTCCTCGAAGACCCGGATGAACTCTCGGCCGATAATCTTCCTCTTCCGTTCCGGGTCGGTCACTCCGGACAGCGCGGCGGCAAACCGGTCGGCCGCCTTGACATGGACCAGATCCACACCGGTGGTCGCGACGAAATCGCGTTCGACCTGTTCCGCCTCGCCGGCCCGCAACAAACCATGATCGACAAAGACGCAGGTGAGCGCGTCTCCCACCGCCCGGTGCACGAGCGCGGCAGCGACCGCGGAGTCCACCCCGCCGGACAGGCCGCAGATCAACCGTCCGGTCCCGACCTGGGCCCGGACGGCCGCGACAGCCTCGTCAACAATGTTGATCATTGTCCAGGTGGGCCGGCAGCCCGCGCCCACGAACAGGAAGTGCCGCAGCACGTCCATGCCTCGCTCGCTGTGGACCACCTCCGGGTGGAACTGCACGCCGTAGAGACGACGCGCGGGGTCCTCAAAGGCGGCGACCGGGGCCGACGGTGTGGAAGCCGTCACCCGGAAGCCGGGCGGCGCGGCGGTCACCGAGTCGCCATGCGACATCCAGACCTGCTGGACAACGGGCAGACCGTCGAAGAGAACCCCGGGACCCGACACCGACAGACGAGTTGCTCCGTACTCGGCGGTTCCCGTGCGCGCGACGGCGCCGTCAAGCGCCTGAGCCATGACCTGATGGCCATAACAGATACCGAGAATAGGCACTCCGGTAGCGAACAACGCAGGATCCACCCGGGGCGCGCCAGGCGAGTAGACGGACTTCGGGCCGCCAGAAAGGATCAGTGCGGACGGACGCCGGGCGAGGATCTCGTCCACCGACATATCCCACGGGACGATCTCCGAATACACATGACATTCGCGTATGCGCCGGGCGATCAGTTGGGCATACTGGGCACCGAAATCGATCACCAGCACGGTGTCATAGCCCGGATGCCCCACCGCGGACGGGCCGGTGGGGCCGTCCGCCGGGGACCGCGGAACATCCCGAACCGCGCCGGTATCCGGCGGCTCCGCACCGCGACCAGCACTGCTACGCTGCAACTCACTCACCCCGCAAGCCTACGGACACGGCGACCCCACCGGTCCGCCCAGGCGCCCAACCATCTCCCACGGCCTTCACCGGAACAGACGAAGCACGCCGGACGCCGCCGCGAAGGCGGTAAGGGCTCATGTCGGAGATGTCTAGGATGCCGAGTTTGCGTCTTCAGTCCGGTTCACTGACCCCGACAAGCGCTTCGATCATCAGTGACGCCCGATGTCGGGCTTCCCCGGCGGTTACGGTAGTGGTGACTCCGCGCGCAGTAGCGACAACTGACGTGCAGCCACCAAGGCGCTTACGGTGGGCGCCTTTCGGATGCCGACTTCGTACCGCTATGGTGCCTGACAAGGGACATCCGGGCCCGATACCGAGCCATCCTGGTACGACCTGTTCCGGGAGGCTGGCGGAGAGGTTGCGAAGGTACGTGCGCAGACAACCGATGGCCAGCAGCACGGGCATCGCCGCAGACTCGGAGCCGACAGTGGCGCCGGGTTCGCCCGTGGACGCCGAAGACGGCGGGCAGCGCGATGGCCGATTCGCCGCGCCACCGAACCCAGCCGGGTCGGGACTGGCGCGCCTTCACCGCGCCGCCGCCAACCCCACCAACTGGCGGGTACGCACCAAGCTGATCGCGATTCTGGCCGTGCCTGTCATCGCGATCCTCGCCTACTCGTCCATCGAGGCGGGTACGGTGCTGACGAGCACGCGGGACGTCAACCGGATGTCCGACCTGACCGAGATCAGCCGCTCGGCGTCCGGGCTGGTCCACGCCCTGCAGGCCGAGCGCACCTACAGCACCGGATTCATCGCCAGCGGTCCCGTCGGCGCCCGGGACGGGAGCACGATTCCAACCCGCCGGGCGGCGGTCGATGAAGCTTACAAGGCGTACAAGTCAGCTGCCAGCGAGCGGCGAGGATCCTTCGGCAGCGAGGTACGCCGCGCCCTCGACGACATCAGCAGCCGGATGGACACGCTGCCCGCCAAGCGGCAGACGATCGAAAGGCTGATCGACAGGAAGGCGGTCGAGACCGCCTTTCAGCCGATCATCAACTCGCTGATCAACCTGATCCGGCTGATCCCGCAGGGAAATGACGACCAGGAGCTCAACGCCGGGGTCAACACGGCCTACTTCTTGATGTCCGGGACGGAGCTTCTCGCCGAGGAGCAGGCACTTATCCACGGCCTGCTCACCCGCAACGGGAACCATGTCCTCACGGCAGACGACTATCGCGAGTTCCTGTCGGCCGAGACCCAGCGGGGCCGCCAGCGCAACGATCTCGAGAACGTCGCTCTACCGGACCAGCTCGCGGTCTACGAACCGACGGTCGACACCGAGACCAACGGGGACATCCGCAACACCCAGAATTATGTCGAAGAAATTCTGAATGCGCCCATCGGTCAGCCGCTGACCGCGCTGGAAGCCGAGAAATGGGACCAGGCGACCCAGCAGACCATCGACACCGGTACGGAGGCCGTCGACAAGCTCTTGGGCCTCGTCGACGCCCGCATAGGCACCCTGCGGGGCAACATCCAGCGCCACGCGCTGCTGTCCGGTCTACTGATCGTGCTCATCCTGGCCCTCGCCCTGCTCGCCGCACTGGTCGTCGCGCGCTCGCTGGTCCGCCCCCTGCTGGCGCTGCGGACCGCCGCGCTGGACATCGCCGATCACCGGCTTCCCGAGGCCGTCCGTCGGTTGCGCGATTCCACCGAGCTGGACATCGACGACTCGATCGAACCGGTCGGTATCGACACTGACGAGGAGGTCGGCGAAGTCGCGCGGGCTTTCGACGAGGTTCACCGGGAGGCGATCCGGCTGGCCTCCGAACAGGCGTCGCTGCGGAACAACGTCAACGCGATGTTCGTGAACCTCTCCCGGCGCAGTCAGGGACTGGTCGAACGGCAGCTGCGTCTCATCGACGAGCTGGAGAACCGCGAGCAGGATCCGGACCAGTTGTCCAACCTGTTCAAGCTGGATCACCTCGCCACCCGTATGCGGCGGAACAACGAAAGCCTGCTCGTCCTCGCCGGCACGGACACCGCTCGGCGCTGGACACACCCCGTCCCGCTGAACGAGGTCGTACTGGCGGCCATCTCCGAGGTGGAGCAGTACACCAGGGTCAAGCAGACGTCGGCCGCCGCGGTGTCCATCGCCGGCAACGGTGTCAGCGACGTCGTCCACCTGGTCGCCGAGCTCCTCGAGAACGCCACCTCGTACTCGCCGCCGGCCACCAGCGTCCTCGTCACCAGCCGCTCGCTCGGTCCGGGGGCCGGGGCGATGATCGAGATCGAGGACCAGGGCATCGGCATGCCGGCCAAGGAACTCGAACGGGTCAACGACCGACTGGCGAACCCGCCGGTGGTCGACGTGTCGGTGTCACGGACCATGGGCCTGTTCGCGGTCGGTCGGCTGGCCAGCCGCCACGGCATCCACGTCCAGCTGCGTGAGTCCGCCTCCGGAGGTATCACCGCTGTCGTCCGGCTGCCCGCCAAGCTGGTGACCGGGGACGGCGGGGCCGGCACGGGACCGGGCCGGCCCACCGCGCCGACGCTAGGAACCCGCGCCGGCGACGCGCCGGCCATCCCCGGTTCCCCGACCGGACCGCGTGCACCGGAGCGGCCGGAGCGCACCGGCTCGGGAACTCCCGAACCGGTGGGCGGCAGGGTCGCGCCGACGAACGGCACCGGGGCCAACGGGCACCGGACCGCAGGTGAACCCGCCGGACCGGAAAGCCTTTTCGACGGCTCCAGTGGGCCCCGGCGGTTCCCCAGCACCGGGCCGTTCCCGCTCACCGGGCCGCTGGCCGCCGCTCAGCTCGGGTCCGACCGAACGGGTTCGCTGCCCACCGCGGATAATCGCGACTTCGGGCCGGACGACTTCACCCCCGGCCTCGACAGCGGCACCGAGCGCGACAGCGAGACGGATGGCACCAGCGCCGCTCCGCCGACCCTGCCGCACGATCTACTCGGGCGGGGAGGAAACGACGGGGACTACCCGGTCCCGGGAGCCCGGGACCGGGACCGGCCCGGCCCCGGTGGGCAGGACGGTCCCCGTGACCCACGGGAGCTCGACGACCGGGAACTCAACGACCGGGAACTCGACCTCGATGTCCTTCGCGGTCGCGGCGGCACCGCTCCCGGTGGCCGGCTCGACCCGGCCACCGACGCCGAACCGCCCCCCGACGTCGTACCGGACACCCAGACCATCGACCGGCGCGGATTCGGACGACGGGACGATCTGGTCACGGACGAGACGAGACCGGTGTCGTTCGGGGACAACCGCTGGGGGACCAAACCACGTCCCGGCGGCACCACCGGGCCCGGTCGGACCGAGCAGCCCGACAC
>NZ_CDWWEW010000214.1:0-8943 GCF_977966315.1 Frankia sp. CeRuru1 | reverse complement strand
GTCTTCCCCGCTCCGGGCGCTCCGACCAGCACCACCATCGGCCCCGTCCAGGCCATCGGCCCCGCCCACGCGTCCGTCGCCGGCTCCCCCACGATGATCCTCTGTCTTCGCCGCCTGCCGATTCCCGCCGCCGATCAGCGGATGACCAGGGACTTCAGGTACCCCTCGTAATTGCGCCGGGTCTCCTCCACCGAGTCCCCCCCGAACTTCTCCAGCGCCGCGCCGGCGAGCACGAGGGCGACCATCGCCTCCGTCACCACCCCGGCCGCGGGCACCGCGCACACGTCGGACCGCTGGTTGATCGCGACCGCCGCCTCGCCAGTGGACACGTCCACCGTGGACAACGGCCTGGTCAGCGAGGAGATCGGCTTCATCGCCACCCGCACGCGCAACGGCTCACCCGTGGTCATGCCGCCCTCGACCCCGCCGGCCCGGGCAGTCGCCCGCCGCACCCGCCGGCCGCCGGCACCGGCCGGCTCGATCTCGTCGTGCGCCACGGAACCCCGCCGCCGCGCGGTGGTGAAACCGTCCCCGAACTCAACGCCCTTGATCGCCTGAATGCCCATCAGCTCGCCCGCGATCCGGGCGTCGAGGCGCCGGTCGCCGTGCACGTAGCTGCCGAGCCCGGGCGGGCAGCCATACGCCAGCACCTCGACGATGCCGCCGAGGGTGTCCGCGTCGGCGTGGGCTGCGTCGATCTCGGCGACCATCCGCACGCTGGTCGCCTGGTCGGCACAGCGGACCGGGTCCGCATCCACCGCCGCCAGCGACGTCGGGGCGGGCACCCCCGGGGGCACCTCGACCGCGCCGATCGCGACGACGTGCGAGATCACCTCGATGCCGTATGCCTGCCGCAGCAGCGCCTTGGCCGCGGTGCCGAGCGCGACCCGCGCGGCGGTCTCCCGGGCGCTGGCGCGCTCCAGCACGGGCCGGGCGTCGTCGAACCCGTACTTCTGCATGCCGGCGAGATCGGCGTGGCCGGGCCGGGGCCGGGTCAGCGGGGCTGCGCGGCTCAGGCCCGCCAGCGCCGCCGGATCGACCGGGTCGGGCGACATGACCCGCTCCCACTTGGGCCACTCGGTGTTGCGGACGACCACGCTGACCGGGCCGCCGAGAGTGACGCCGTGGCGGACTCCGCCGAGCAGCTCGACCTCGTCACGCTCGAAGCTCATCCGCGCGCCGCGACCGTGCCCGAGCCGGCGGCGGGCCAGCTCGGCGGAGATGTCGAAACTGGTTATCCGGATCCCGGCGGGCAGCCCCTCGACCGTCGCCACCAGGGCGGGACCATGGGACTCCCCCGCCGTCAGCCAACGCACCATGACTCCAGTCTTTCACGCTCACCGCCCAGGTCACGACCGCGATCAGGCAGGACGACCGGAATCAAACGGAACTATCAGGATCAAATAGGATGATTGGGATTAAACAAAATAATATTGATCAAGTAGAACAACCGAGATCAGCCGGCGCGGCCGAGGACGGCGAGCAGCGTCCCGGCAAGCAGAAAGGGACCGTAGGCGATGCGGTCATGCCGGCCGACCCGGCCCGCCACCAGCAGCGCGCTTACCCAGAGCCCCCCGAGGACGACGCCGGCGAACAGCCCGAACACCACACTCGGCCAGCCGAGCCAGCCCAGCGCACCGCCCAGCAGGCCGGACACCTTGACATCGCCGCGCCCGAGTCCCGCCCTCGGCAGGCAATGCACCCCCAGGAAGATCATCCAGACGGCGGCGGCCGCCACCCCGGCGCGCAGCAGACGGTCGGGCTCGGCGGTGACCAGCGCGGCGAGGCCGAACAGCCCGGCAAGCACCGGGTAGGACGGCAGTACCAGATGGTCGGGCAGGCGGTGCACCCGAAGATCGATCACGGCCAGCCAGACCCCGACGACCGCCAGGTACACGTAGGCCGGCAACCAGCTCGGATGATCGTGCAGGGCGACGGTCACGGCCGTGGCGACCAGCACCGTCACGGCACCGAGCGCCACCGCCCCGGGCACCTCCCGGTGCGGGGCCTCCCCGGGCACTGCCGGCACGCCGGCCACGACCCGGCGACCGAACGGCAAGGCGGCGAGCGCCGGAAGGGCGATCAACATGCTGAGCGCGCCGCCCGGCACCACTCCCGGCACCGCTACCCGCCGGCAGGTCCGCCGCGGCCGCGGGGACCGCTCCCCGCGAAACCATGGCCGGCCGGCACGCCGACCTCCACCGCCGGCACCGCCGGGGGCCTGTCCGCCTGCGCCCGCTCGTCCAGCGCGGCCTGGCCCGCGGCCAGCAGAACGCTGGCGGGAACCACCTGCCCGGTGAAGTGCTCGACCTGCCCCACGGCCTGGGCGGCGAGGATCTCCAGGCCACCTGCGACCCGGGCACCGGCCCGGTAGGCCGCGGCGGCCAGCGCCGTGGGCCAGGGATGATAGAGCAGTTCTACGAGCTGACAGGCTGGCGACCACGGTCTGGTGGCGAGCCCGTCGGTCGCGCCGGCGGGCGTGGTGGAGATGACCAGATCCGGGCCGGCAGGCAGGCCCGCGGCCAGCAGATCCCAGGGCAGCGCGGTGACCTCGACGCCCAGCCGCGACCCGATCTCCGCCACCTCCGCCACGGCGGCGGGCCGGCGGGCGACGACGCCGAGGCGGGTGCAGCCCGCCGCGGCAACCGCCGCGACCGCGGCGCGGGCCGTGCCACCGGCACCGAGTACGAGCGGCTGGCACGGGACCGCGCCGCGCATCACCCGGCGCAGCGCCATGCTGATGCCGTCCACGTCGGTGTTGTAGCCACGCAACCGACCGGCGGGCCCGACGACGACCGTGTTGACGGCGCCGATGACCGCCGCCGTCGCGTCCACCTCGTCGAGCAGGTCGAGCGCGACGGTCTTGAGCGGCATGGTCAGGGACAGCCCGACCCAGTCCGGATCCGTGCGGACCCGGGTGAGTATCGCGGCGAGCCCGGTCTCGTCGCAGTGCACGGCGGTGTACGTCACCGCGAGACCGAGCCTGGCGTAGGCGGCGGCATGCAGCACCGGGGAGAGCGAATGGCCCACCGGTGCCCCGAGCACGGCGGCGCGGGCAGGGCTCGACGGCGACGCGGTAGCCGCGACGGTCGCCGACGGTTCCACGGGCCGACGATGGCACTCAGGGGGCCGGCTGCGGGCCGGGGCCGTGCCGGCGGGAACGATCTCCGGCACTACCGGGCCCTCCTCATACTCGCGGCCTCATGCTCGCGGCTTCCCTCGCACTACTCACGGCCCCCTTCACGCCGGTACTGGGCCTCTGCCTGCTCCCACTCCCGCTCCGTGGTGGCGAAGACCGTCACCTTGCTCTGCGGCATGGAGACGAAATAAAACCACGATCCGTCGGCCGGTTCCAGCGCCGACCGCAGCGCCCAGACGCCGGGGTTGGAGATTGCGCCCGGCGGCAACCCTTTCACGGCCCGTGTGTTGTACGGGTTGTTCTGGGAGAGTTGTTCCCTGGTCAACGGCCCCTCGTACCCGTCCGTGGCGTAGCGGGTGGTCGAGTCCATGTCGAGCCGGCCGAATCTCCCCGACGTGTCCTTGAGCCGATTGTAGATCACCCGGGCCACCTTCGGACCCTCGTCGCGGTTGGCCACCTCCTTCTCGATGATCGAGGCGATGGTGACGATGTCCTTCGGCAGGACCCCGATCGCGGCGGCCCTGCCCTCCAGATCGATCGCCGCGGTCTCCCGCTTGAAGCGGTCGACGAAGGAGCGCAGCAGCTGCTCGGGCGTGGCCCCGGGCACGAGGTCGTAGGTGGACGGGAAAAGATAGCCCTCCAGCAGGTTCGGCGGCGCGTAGGACGGCAGGCCCAGCTGGGTGGGGTTCTTCGCGATCGCCTCCAGGCCCGCCATCGACGTGCCCGGGAGGCGTTCATGCAGTGCCGTGAGGACCTCACGGACGGTCATGCCCTCCTTGATGACGAACTTGAACGGCGCGGACGAGGCCGGGTCGAGCAGGGCCTCGAGCGCCGCGGCGGCGCTCATCCTGGTGTGCAGACGGTAGGTGCCCGGCTGGATGCCCAGCGACTTCGGGTTCGCGGCGGCGGCCTTGACAAACGCGGCGACACTCGCGGTCACGTTCGCGTCGTGCAGCTCCCCGGCGATCTCGCGAGTGCTCGCCCCGGCCGGGATCTGGACCACCGCGATGCCCTCACCGGAGCCGGAGTAGTCGGCGGGCTCGCCGGTCGAGATGTGCCCGACGACCTTCCCCACGCCGTAGATCCCCAGTCCCAGCAGGGCGGCGACCACGACGAGCACCGCGATGAGCTTCGGCAGCGCGCGACCGCGCCGGCCGCCGTCGGGATCGGGCTCGTCCCAGCCGCCGCCGTCGTCCCAGGCGCGGTGGTCCCAGCCGACCCCGGCACGGTCGTCCGGGTACTGATCGTCGGCGTAGCGATCAGCCGGGTAACGATCATCCAGGTAACGATCATCGCGCTGGCGGGCCCGACGGCGACGCGAGTAGGGGTCCTCGTCGAGTATCTCGTCGAGGTCGCCGCCGGTCACCTCTCGCCCGACGGCGGGACGGCACCGCCCGGGGCCCGGGGGTCGTCTCCCGGAGCCCGGACCACGCCGTCCGGACCCGTGACCGGGGCGGCACACCCGATCGCGCCAGGCGCGCCGCTCCCCCGGCGGCTGTCCAGGTCGTGCTGCAGGATCTGCACGGCTGCCTCCTGATCCACGAGACTCCGGCGGGCACGCGAACGAACGCCACGCTCGGCCATCCTGCGATGAGCCGCAACCGTGGTGAGCCGCTCGTCCACAAAACGCACGGGGACGGGTGCGATCCGCTCGGCGAGTACCTCGGCGTACTGCCGCACCAGCCGGACCGCCCGGCCTTCCTGCCCGGACATCTGTCTGGGCAGGCCGACCACGACCTCTACAGCCTGCCGCTCCCGGACGATGAGGACAAGCTGATCGATGTCCGCATTGCCCCGTCTATCCCTGGCCAGGGTAGTCACCGGAACCGCGAGCACGCCGCCGGGGTCGCTAGCGGCGACCCCGACCCGCACCGAGCCGACGTCGACCCCGATCCGCACCCCGGGCCGAGAATCCCCGGGCCGAGAATCCCCGGGCCGGAAGCCCGAGCCGCTCACCGCGAGGCGTGCTCGGCCACCAGCCCCCGCAGCCTGGCAAACACCGCCGGCACCAGCTGTGGGTCCCCCCCGCCACCCTGGGCCACGTCCGGCTTGCCGCCGCCCTTGCCACCCAGGCTCGCCCAGGACTGCCGCACCAGGTCACCGGCGCGCAGCCCCCGGCCGCGCGCGGCGTCGTCGGTCACCACGACGATCGACGACCCGTCGGCCTTGGCCACGGCGACGACGGCGGGCCGCCCGGCCAGCCGCCCACGCACGTCCAGCGCCAGCAGCCGCACGTCGTCGGGGGCGGTGCCGGCGGGCACCTCGGCGGTGACCACGGCGACGCCAGCCACCTCCTCGGCACCCTCGGCCAGCGCCCCGGCCCCGGCGAGCACCGCGGCGGCCCGCAGTCGTTCCAGCTCCCGCTCGGCGTCGCGCAGCCGGCCGACGATGTCGGTGACCCGGTCCACCAGCTCGTCCGGACGGGCCTTCAGCGCGGTGGACAGCTGCGACACCAGGAGATGCTCGCGCGCCAGGTAGCGGAAGGCGTCGAGGCCAACCAGCCCCTCGACCCGGCGGGTGCCCGCGGAGATCGACGCCTCCGACAGCAGCTTCACCGCGCCGAGCTGCGCGGAGCTCGCGACGTGCGTGCCACCGCACAGCTCGCGGGCGTAGTCGCCCACATCGACGACCCGCACGGCGTCCCCGTACTTCTCGCCGAACAGCGCCATCGCGCCGAGCCGGCGGGCCTCCTCCTGCGTGGTCACGAAGGCCCGCACCGGCAGGTCACGCAGGGCGACCTCGTTGATCTCGTCCTCGACGTCGGCGAGCACCGACGGCGGCACCGCGCCAAGGGCGTGGAAGTCAAACCGCAGCCGGCCCGGGGAGTTCAGCGAACCGGCCTGGGTCGCGCCCTCGCCCAGCGCGCGACGGAACGCGGTGTGCACGAGATGGGTGGCGGTGTGCGACCGGGAGACCGCGCGGCGACGATCGGCATCCACCTCCGCGAACACCTCCGCGCCAAGCCGCAGCTCGCCGCCGAGCACCCGCACCCGGTGCAGGACCAGGTCGGGCACGGGCCGCTGGACGTCGAGCACCTCGACCTCGCCGCCGTCGAAGCGCAGCCGACCGAGGTCGGGCTCCTGGCCGCCACTCTCGGCGTAGAAGGGGGTCGCGTCGAGCACGACCCCGACCTCGGTGCCCTCCCCCGCCGCCGCCAGCCCCACGCCGTCGGCGATGCCGACGAGGCCCACCACGCCGGAGGCCCGGCTGAGCTCCTCGTACCCGGTGAAGGTCGTCGGGCCGGAACGGGCCAGGATCGGCCGGAACGCGGACAGGTCGACGTTGCCGATCCGCCGCGCGGCCCGGTCCGCCTTCGCAGCCTGCCGCTGGCGGTCCATCAGCCGGTGGAAACCCGCCTCGTCGACGGACAGGCCCGCCTCAGCGGCCATCTCCAGCGTCAGGTCGATGGGGAAGCCGTAGGTGTCGTGCAGCTTGAAGGCCGCCTCGCCGCCCAGCATGGTCGAGCCCAGGGATCGGGCCTGGCGCGCCGCGGTGTCGAAGATCGTGGTGCCGGTGCGCAGCGTCTCGGCGAACGCCTGCTCCTCCGCGACGGCGACCCCGGTGATCGTCTCGGCGTTGTCGACCAGTTCGGGATAGATCCTCCCCATCGCCGAGCCGACGACCGCGAACAGCTCGCTCATCACCGGCTCGTGGGCGCCGAGCAGCCGGGCGTTGCGGATCGCCCGGCGCAGCATGCGGCGCAGCACGTAGCCGCGCCCCTCGTTGGAGGGGACGACGCCGTCGGAGATCAGCATCGCGGCGGTGCGGGTGTGGTCGGCGATCACTCGCAACCGCACGTCGTCGGCGGGGTCCGCGCCGTAGCGCCGCCCGGTCAGCCGGCCGGCAGCGTCGAGCACCGGCCGGGAGATGTCGATCTCGTAGAGGTTGTCGACACCCTGGAGGATGGTCGCCATCCGCTCCAGGCCCATCCCGGTGTCGATGTTGCGGGCCGGCAGCTCACGCTCGATCGGATAGTCGTACCCGGCGCCCTCGCCCCGCTCGTACTGCATGAAGACGAGGTTCCAGACCTCGAGGTAGCGCTCCTCGTCCGCGATCGGACCGCCCTCGCGGCCGTAGGCGGAGCCGCGGTCGAAGTAGATCTCGCTGCACGGCCCGCACGGCCCGGGCACGCCCATCGACCAGAAGTTGTCCTCCTTGCCGCGGCGCTGGATACGCTCGGCGGGCAGCAGCTCGCGCCAGATCCCCTCGGCCTCGTCGTCGTCGAGGTAGACCGTCGCCCACAGGTCGTCGGCCTTGAAGCCGAACCCTTCGGTGAGCAGCTCGAAGGCGAACGGGATCGCCTCGGCCTTGAAATAGTCGCCGAACGAGAAGTTGCCGCACATCTGGAAGAAGGAAGCGTGCCGCGCGGTGTGCCCGACATTCTCGATGTCGACCGTCCGCACGCATTTCTGCACGCTGGTCGCCCGCGGCCACGGCGCCGGGAGATCCCCGAGAAAATAGGGCTTGAACGGCACCATGCCGGCGTTGACCAGCAGCAACGTCGGATCCTGGGCGACCAGTGAGGCGCTCGGGACGACGGTGTGCCCGCGCCGGGCGAAGTGGTTGAGAAAGCGGCTACGGATCTCGGCCGTGTCCATCGGGTTCACGTCGTCCAGACTCGTGGGAAGAGGTTCGACATCCCGGGGTGGCGCGCTGTGGTCGGGCGCGCCTTCCGGGCTGCGGTGAGGGCAGGTGCCCCCGGCCCGCGGGCGAGGGAGTCCTCAGGGCCGCCGGGCGCCGGGGACGAGCCGCATCGTGCGTTCGGCGTCGTCGAGGTCAGCGGGGTAGCGCGGCGCGCCGGAGCCGGCGGCCTGCGCTGCGGCGTCCCGGGGCGAGGCAGCCCCGACCTCATCGCCCCGGTCCGCTTCGTCGCCCCGATCCGCTTCGTCGCCCCGATCTGCTTCGTCCGGATCACCGTCGAGGCCGAGCGCGACACGGATCTCCTCCTCCCGCTCGGCCGCGGCCTCGCGCACGTCCGCGAGGAACTCCTGTACCGACTGTACGAGAGAGCCGGCCAGGCTCGTCGGCGTCAGGGAGGCGGCGGCCTTCGCCACCTGGCGCACCACCACGACGCCGGCCGCCGCCCCGAAAGCGAGATAGAAGATCCTCGACATCTACCGGCCTCCCCTACGCCCGCCCGCCGCGCCGGCGGCCGTGGGCACCGACGGAGTCTTCTCGCCCGCGGGCTGCGGGCCGCCGCGCCCGGCCGACCGGCGCGCCGCCTTCTCGGCCTTCATCTGGGCCGTCACCCGGGACTCGACCTCCGAGCGGGTCCGCTTGGCCGCCGCCTTGCGCACGCCGTAGCTGAACGCCGCGACACGCACCATCGGGCCGCCGAGCGTCGCCGCGAACAACGATGTCAGCGAGGAGACGTTGGTCGTGATCGACTGCACGTTCGCCGTAATCGCATCGACCCGGTCGAGTTCTTTGTTGACGTGCGAGAGTGCCAGATTGACCTCGTCGACCGTCGCGCCGGCCTGCCGGACCCGGGCGGTTCCCTCGTCGAGGGCGAGACCGGTCTGGCGTACCCGGGCCGCGGCCTCATCGAAGATCTTGCCGAGCTTGAGCAGGACGTAACAGCCGAAGAGGACGAGCACCGCGAACGCGCCCGACGCGATCAGGCCCGCGACCGCACCACCGGACATATGTGCTCCTGCCTCCATCGTCGTTGGGCCGGTCCCACCCACCCGATTCGATCCGCCGTGCCGCGGGCGCCACCCAGCCGACGCTCCTGGAGTGACCTTACCGAGACGGCTACCGGGGCCACGGGTAGCCCCCACGAGAGAAGTCAGGACGGCGAGGAG
>NZ_CDWWEW010000213.1:0-8946 GCF_977966315.1 Frankia sp. CeRuru1 | reverse complement strand
GCCCAGAGGGAGAGGGCCGCGACCGTATCTGCGAGGTCCGCTCCCTTCGCGGTCAGGTGGTACTCGGTCCGCGCGGGCGTGTCCGGGACGACGGTGCGTCTGACCATCCCTTCGGCTTCAAGTTCTCTCAGCCGCACGGAACAGAGCCGGTCGGACAGGTTGGGCACCGCCGTCGTGATCTCGGAGAACCGGGTTGCGCCGGCCAGCATCGCGCGCACGATGGCCCCGGTCCAGCGCCGCCCAATGGTCTCGACGGCATGGTGGTAGCGCGGGCAGAACGAGGACAGCTCCACCCTGATCAGCCTATGCTTGCCCGCCATTAGCCGGCCCGATCCGGTAATAGCGGCTTACCTTTCGTCGGCTTATGACGTCGTGGGGCGAGGAGCCCGGGACTCGGGTGGAACCGGTCCCTGGGGCGTGTCGTCCGCCACGAACCGCAGATAGCGCTCGGCGGAGCGGCGCACGGCGGCCCGACCGCCGGCGCGGACGATCGCCTGCCAGAACGCGCCGTAGACGACCTCGAAATCGAAGGGTTCGAGGAGCGCGACCGCCCGCCGGACCGCCCCGGGCCGTTCCGGGATGTAGTTCGGGTAGCTGTACATGAAGCTCACCCACCGCCGGTCCTGCACCACCTGCAGGATGTCGCCGGAGAACAGCGCACCGCGCCCGTTCTCCCCGTCCGCCCAGTGCAGGACCGTGCCACCGGCGAAGTGCACACCGCCGTTGACGAGGGTCAGCCCCGGGCCGATCCGGTGGGTGTCGCCGGACCAGAGCACGATCGCATCGCCGGTCCGGCCGATCCAGGCGGCGTCGGCGGCGTGGATGTAGATCGGCACTCCGCCGAAGGCGTGACTCCAGTCCACCATGGCGCCGTAGAAGTGCGGGTGGCTGACGGCGATGGCGCGGATGCCGCCGAGCGCATCAACCTGACCCGCGAGATCGTCGTCGAGGAAGGGCACGCAGTCCCAGAGGATGTTGCCCTCGTCCGTGCGGACCAACAGGGCCCGCTGCCCGATGGAGATCTTCGGTTCGGCGCCGACGCCAAACACGCGGTCCCCCTCGGGGCGCGGTACCCCGCGGTATCCTGCGGCCCGCAGCCGTGCCCGCGAGGTCCACCGCTGACCGTCCCAGCCGACGTACTGTCGTTCGTCCTCGCACACCGGGCAGTCGCCCCGGACCGCACCGTACTGGATCCCGCAGGTCAGGCAGATCGGCAGATCGAGACTGGCGGGATCGAGTGGCACGGGCGCTCCTGGGGCGTCACCTGCCGGTGCAACCACGGTGGAACACCGGGATGTCGCCGAGCCTATTCAGCCGCTGAAGCGGGCGACCGCGCGCATCTTGTTCATCGCGTCCAGAGCCGCGACCTTGTAGGACTCGGCGAGCGTCGGATAGTTGAAGACGCTGTCGACGAGGTAGTCGATGGTGCCACCGCAGCCCATCACGGTCTGTCCGATGTGGACGAGTTCGGTGGCTCCTGTACCGAAGACGTGTACCCCGAGAAGGCGCCGGTCGTCCGGGCTGACCAGTAGCTTCAGCATCCCGTACGAGTCACCGAGGATGGCTCCGCGGGCCAGCTCCCGGTACCGGGCAATGCCCACCTCGAACGGGATGGCCTGCTCGGTCAGCTCGTCCTCGGTGCTGCCGACATAGGAGATCTCCGGGATCGTGTAGATCCCGATCGGCATCAGCTCGGCCCGCATGGCGTTGACGTCCTCGCCGCAGGCGGCGTAGGCCGCGAGACGTCCCTGTTCCATTGACGTCGCCGCGAGAGCGGGGAATCCGATCACGTCGCCGACCGCGTAGATGTGGTCGACCTCCGTGCGGAAGTCCGAGCCGACCTTGATCCGGCCGCGGTTGTCCGCGGAAAGGCCGGCCGCCGGAAGGTTGAGGATGTCGGTGAGCCCCTGCCGCCCGGCCGAATACATCACCGTGTCCGCCGGGAGCTTCTTCCCGCTTTCGAGCAGGGTGAGGGTACCGCCGTTGTGGCGTTCCACGGAGACGACCGACTCGCGGAAACGGAAGGTCACCGCAAGATCGCGGAGCTGGTACTTCAACGCCTCGACGATTTCGAGGTCGCAGAAGTCGAGCATCCGGTCACGGCGCTCGACGACGGTCACCTTCGTGCCGAGCGCGGCGAACATCGAGGCGTATTCGATACCGATCACACCGGCGCCGACGACGACCATCGACCGGGGCAGTTTCTCCAGGGCCAGGATCTGGTCGCTGTCGACGACAGTCCGTCCGTCGAAGTCGACCGTGTCCGGCCGCGCCGGGCGGGTGCCCGTGGCGATGATGATTCTTTCCGCCTGGATCCGGCGGTCCTCGGTGTCCTCGCCGCCCGCCCGCACGTTCACGGTGTGCGGATCGACGAAGCTGGCCAGTCCCGTCAGCAGGGTGACGTGGTTACGGCTGAGCTGGTTGCGAATCACGTCGATCTCGCGGCTGATGACATGTCTGGTCCGCGCCGAGAGGTCACCGACGGTGATGTCATCCTTTACCCGGTAGCTCGACCCGTACAGCTCACGCTGTGACATGCCGGTCAGATAAAGGACCGCTTCCCGCAGCGTCTTGGACGGGATCGTGCCAGTGTTGATGCTGACACCACCGATCATTTCCCGTTTGTCGACGATCGCGACCCGTCGGCCGAGCTTGGCCGCTGCGATCGCGGCCTTCTGCCCGCCCGGCCCGGATCCGATGACGAGGACGTCGTAGTCGAACATCGTCACATCCCCCGCAATCTATCGGTCTCCGGTAAACCCGAGGCTATCCGGCCGGACGGGTCGGGTCGGCACGTTGGCCGTGCTTGTTACGTCCATTTCTTCTGGGAAATTTCTCGGGAGTCGCTTCACCTGCGGATTATCACTCGAGGTAGGTGTCGCGAACCCTTCTGTGATGGCCGAGGTGTGCCGTCATGCCCGCCATATGTGCCGGTGTGGTTCCGGTTGAGAGCTTTTCGAGTCCAACTGGTGGGAACCTGTCGAGGACTGGCGACGCCAGGCCGCCGGGCTCCCGCCGCCAGGCCACCGGGCCCTGCCGTCGGGCCGGGCCGTCGTGCCGGCAGGTGAAATTGAGGCACCCGCCACCCGTAACCAATCCGCCGCCGGCCCGTTAAACCTCTAGCGGGGGTCGTGGAGGCTGTCTGGGGGGTCTTCCACGGCTCCCGCCGCGCCGTCGGTCGCCGCCTGTCGGGTCGCCGCCTGTCGGGTCGCGCTGTTGGGACGGGACACCCCCGTGGGTCACGGAGGTGTCCGGGAGACGCGACGGTCGGGGGGGGAGAGGCCGCCCGACGAGCTTCGGCTACGGGTGGGTCATCGACAGCACGTCGAGCGCGGCGTCGAGCTGTGCCTCGGTGAGTTTGCCCGCCTCAACGTAACCGCGCTCGAGAACGACCTCGCGAATGGTCTTCTCCTCGGCGAGCGAGATCTTGGCGACCTTCGCGGCCTCCTCGTAGCCGATGTACTTGTTCAGCGGCGTCACGATGGAGGGGGAGGACTCGGCGTAGCGGCGGCAGCGTTCGACGTCGGCGACGATGCCGTCGATGCAACGGTCGGCGAACAGCCGGCTGATCGTCGACAGGATGTGGATCGACTCCAGCAGGTTACGTGCGATCACCGGCAGCATGACATTGAGCTCGAAGCTCCCGGCTGATCCGCCGAACGCGACCGCCGCGTCGTTGCCGACGACCTGGGCGACGACCTGACAGACCGCCTCGGGAATGACCGGATTGACCTTGCCGGGCATGATCGAGGATCCGGGCTGGAGGTCGGGCAGCCGGATCTCGCCGAGCCCGGCTCGCGGGCCGGACGAGGCCCAGCGCAGGTCGTTGGCAATCTTGTAGAGCGAGAGGGCGATCACCCGCAGCACGCCGGACGCCTCGACGAGGCCGTCCCGGGAGGCCTGCGCCTCGAAGTGGTTGCGTGCCTCCGTCAGGGGAAGACCGGTGCTGGCGGACAGTTCCTCGATTACCGCGGCGGAGAAGCCGGGCGGGGTGTTGATGCCGGTCCCGACGGCCGTCCCACCGAGCGGCAGCTCTCCGATCCGGGGCAGTGCCACCTGCAGGCGCTCGACGCCGAGCCGGACCGCGGCGGCGTACCCGCCGAACTCCTGGCCGAGTGTCACAGGGGTCGCGTCCATCAGATGGGTCCGGCCGGACTTCACGACGTCGGCGAACTCGGTCTCCTTGCGACCGAGCGCGGTGGCAAGGTGCTCCAGGGCCGGGATCAGGTCGCCGACGATGCCCTGGGTGGCGGCGATGTGGATCGATGAGGGAAAGACGTCGTTCGAGGACTGCGAGGCGTTGACGTGGTCGTTCGGGTGAACCGGGCGGCCGAGGCGCTCGGAGGCGAGCGAGGCCAGCACCTCGTTGGTGTTCATGTTGGACGAGGTGCCGCTGCCGGTCTGGAAGACGTCCAGGGGGAACTGGTCGTCCCAGTCACCACGGGCCACCTCCGTGGCCGCGTCGGCGATCGCCTCGGCGATGTCCGCGTCGAGCACGTCCAGCTTGGCGTTCACCGTCGCGGCGGCGGCTTTGATCCGGGCGAGCGCCGCGATGTGCGCGCGGGAGATCCGCTGGCCGGAGACGGGAAAGTTCTCCACCGCCCGCTGCGTCTGGGCCCGCCACCGGGCCGTGACCGGTACCCGGACGTCACCCATGCTGTCGTGCTCGATGCGGTATTCCTGCTCGCTCATGCGCCCGTTCTCCCGATGCTCGTCGCCCTTGACCTGTACTGCCCGTGCCCTGTACCGCACGTGCCCTGTACCGCACACTGGGGCCGCGTCCCGGCGAGATGCCGCCTGGACGCGGCCCCAGGGCCGACCTTAGGACATGTCGGGCCTCCCCCGCATGGCGCCTTCGGCGCGATGCGGGGACCCCTGGCATAGGGCGCCGTTCGGGGTTTCCGTTACCTCGCCTTCGGTGAGGTTCCTGGGGGAGCCTCGGGGGCCTTCGGCGCGATGCGGGGACAGTGAGAATGGCTATAGGGGAACGTCGGGGGCTTCGGCGCGATGCGGGGAAGGGTGGCTCCGACGAGCCTGGTGTGAGGGGCGGTCCGGGCTCAGCTGGCGGCGCGCTCGCGGGTACGCATCTCCCGGCGAAGCTCCGGCGGCAACGCAAAGAGAAGGTGCTCGTCCGCGGACGTGACCTCCTCCACATCGGTGAAGCCCCGCTCGGCGAGCCAGGCCATCACGCCGGTGACGAGCTCCTCCGGCACCGATGCGCCGCTGGTGACCCCGACGGTCTCGACACCATCGAACCAGCTCAGGTCCACCTCGGTGGAGTCGTCCACGAGGTAGGCGGCCGGCGCGCCGGCGTCGAGCGCGACCTCGACCAACCGGACCGAGTTCGAGGAGTTCCGCGAGCCGACGACGATGACCAGGTCGACCGCGCCGGCGATCTCCTTGACAGCGACCTGGCGGTTCTGCGTGGCGTAGCAGATATCGTCGCTCGGTGGACCCTGCAGGTGCGGGAAGCGCTCGCGCAGCGCGTCGACCGTCGTCATCGTCTCGTCGACGGACAGCGTGGTCTGGGAGAGGAAGGCCACCCGCTTCGGATCGCGGACCTTCACCCTGGCGGCGTCCTCGGGCCCGTCCACGAGGTGGATGCGGTCCGGAGCCTGCCCGGTGGTGCCGACGACCTCCTCGTGGCCCTCGTGGCCAATGAGGAGGATGTCGTAGTCCTCGCGGGCGAACCGCCTGGCTTCAGAATGCACCTTGGTGACCAGCGGGCACGTGGCGTCGATTGTGCGGAGCTCGCGCGCCGCCGCCTCTTCGTGCACCGTTGGTGCTACTCCATGGGCTGAAAACACGACGGTGGCGCCGTGCGGCACCTCGTCGGTTTCGTCCACGAAGATCGCACCCTTGGCCTCCAGCGTCTTCACGACATGAAGGTTGTGAACGATTTGTTTGCGTACGTAGACCGGTGAACCGTACAGCTCTAGTGCTTTCTCCACGGTCACGACGGCTCGATCGACACCAGCGCAGTAGCCGCGCGGTTTGGCAAGAAGGACCCGGCCCATGGGTGGGAGTCTACGCGGCGGCCGGCGGCCGGGAAGTCGGCTAGGCGATGCATCACCCGATGGCGACATCGTCCGGTCCGGCCGTGACGAGGGCCGCCGACTGTTGTAGGGCGAGGCTGGAGGGCGAGGTTACGGTGCCCGGGTGGCACTGACATCGTCCCCGGAACAGCCGCTGCCGGTCCGCAGCGTGTCGCGCGCGCTGGGAGAGTGGATCAACCGGCTGGGGCGAGTGTGGGTCGAGGGGCAGGTGACCGGGATCGTCCGCCGTCCCGGGATGGGAACGGTCTTCCTCACCCTGCGGGACCCGGTGGCCGACGTGTCCCTGCGGGTCACCTGCCCGCGCGCGGTGTGCGACGCGGTGGGGCCGGCGCTCGTCGACGGGGCCCGCGTCGTGGTGTGGGGCAAGCCGTCGTTCCACCCCGGCCGAGGCACGCTGGCCCTTGCGGTTGTTGAGATTCGCCCGCTCGGTGCCGGTGCGCTGCTGGCCCGGCTCGAACAGCTCAAGGCCACGCTGGCGGCCGAGGGGCTGTTCGCCGCGTCCCGTAAGCGGCGTCCTCCGTTCCTCCCGGCGGCCGTCGGTCTGATCACCGGGCGGGCCAGCGCGGCGGAGCGGGACGTGGTCGAGAACGCGCGCCGTCGCTGGCCGGCGGTGCGTATCGTGTTACGGGAAGTAGCCGTCCAGGGGCCTCTCGCGGTCGCCCAGGTCATCGACGCGCTGCGGGAACTCGACGCGCGTGCCGAAGTGGAGGTGATCGTCATCGCTCGTGGCGGCGGGTCGCTGGAGGATCTGCTGCCCTTCTCTGACGAGGCGCTGCTGCGGGCCGTCGTGGCCGCGCGTACCCCGGTGGTGTCGGCAATCGGACATGAGCAGGACACCCCTTTGCTCGATTTTGTCGCCGACGTCCGCGCCTCCACGCCGACGGACGCGGCGAAGAGGGTGGTGCCGGACGTCGGTGAGCAGGCGATCGCGGTCGCCCAGCTGCGGGCCCGGGCCCGGCGGGTCGTCGAGCACCGGCTCGACCGGGAGGAACGTTGGCTGGCGGACACCGGGGGGCGCCCCGTGCTCGCAACGCCCACGCGCGACGTGGGCCGCAGAGCGGACGACGTGTCGGCGCTCCTCGCCCGTTCGCGCCGCTGCGTCCGCCACATGATAGATGTGACCGGGAACGATCTGGCCGCCACCCGCGCCCGGATGCGCGCGCTGTCGCCGGCGGCGACCCTCGACCGCGGGTACGCCGTGGTGCAGCGCACCGTGGATGGTGCGGTTGTGCGCGGGCCTGCCGAGGTTGCGGCCGGGGACGGGCTCGCCATCCGGGTGGCGGGCGGAACGCTGCGCGCGACGGTCGTGGACGGCTGAGCAGGCCCGGCGGCCCGGTCGGCTGGAGGGGCCGCTCGCTCAGGAGATCAGGAGATCAGGAGACGCTCAGGAGAGTGGAGTCGCCGCGGCCAGTCGAGCGCGGGCGCCGTCGAGCAGCGCCTGACAGGTCCTGGCGAGCTCCTCGCCCCGTTCCCAGAGGATCAGTGACTCCTCCAAACTCACCCCGCCGGCCTCCAACCGGCGGACGACCTCCTCGAGTTCGGCCCGCGCGGCCTCGTAGGTGACCGGTGGGGCCGGGACGCCCGGCGGGGGGACATCGGCGGAGCCCGAGGCGTGACCGGTAGGGCTGTCGTTGAATGCTTCGGGCATGGCCACCTCCGTGCCGCCTCTGCGGCCCTCTATCCTTTAGAACCCTCTATGCCTCTACAACCCTCTATAGCGAGGTCCGCTCAATCCGTGGACCGCGCGGTTCCGGGCCGGCCCCGGCGGAGCGGGGAGGCCCCTGCCTCGGGGTGCCATCGTTTCAGGATGCCATCGGCGTTTGCGGCTCGGTCCCGGTGGGCTATCGGTGATTACGGGTTCGGCCCCGACTCAGCATCCACCGTTGGGCGACCCGACGGCCAGGGGGCACCGGCGTGGCGATTTCCCCTCCGCCTGGCCAACATGATATCCAACAAGGAACAATCATGGCTGAACCCGGTCGGTCCGGTAGAGATTCATAGTACAAGGTCACTGCACGGCGTTTCAGGTCGGTCGCGGTCCGAGACGGAGCACGTCCGGCCTGGCACACCGGCCGTTACCCGCAGGACATCCAGTCCGGAGGTAGCAATGCCCGCGCTACGCCCGACGCCTCGTCGCCGGCCTCTCGGCGACCTCGCCCGAGAGCACGCTCCACCTTCGGTTGCCGCCGTGGGTGCCGTGCCGAGGGGTGGGATGACCGGGACGCGGGGTGGCGGCGCCCACCTCGGATGGCGGATGCCGACGACGGGCCCGCTGCTACGTCGGGCGGCCGGGCTGGTCATCGGCATGGCGATTCTCATCCCGGCCGCCACCGCGCTGGAGGGTGGGGGCCAGCCACCGGCCGCAACGGCCGTCGCGCCCGCACGGCCTCCCGTCATCGCGGTCGCCGTCCAGCGCTGACCGGGTTCGCGCTGACCGGGCGGCTTGCACCGACCGGGTTCGCACCGACCAGGCTCGCACCGGCGGCGCGATCAGTTCGTGGCGGCGGGAACGACCGGTCGCAGTGACGCGGCGAGGGTGACCAGATCGGCCTGATTCGCCCCGCCTTTGCCGCCTCCATCATCCACGATCACGGTGACGCCGCCGTCGGTCCGGGTGAGCGCGAGATGCCCATCGCCGTCCCGGCGTTGCTGCCAGGTGACGCCTTCCACATCGACCGTGCCGTTGGCCGGTCGGTTCCCCAGGATCCGCTGGACCGCGGTGGGAGCGTTGCTCTCGACGAAGCGAGCGAACGTCCGATGGTCGGGCCGATCGACGACATAGCCGATCGTCGCCTCGGCGGGACCACCGTCGGCACCACCGGTGGGCAGCGTCAGGCGGATGGAGGTCGGCTTCCAATAGGAGGGCAGGCCAGCCGGCCCGAGTGGGGAG
>NZ_CDWWEW010000212.1:0-8962 GCF_977966315.1 Frankia sp. CeRuru1 | reverse complement strand
GTTGGACCCCGCGGCGTGGCAGCAGGTGGCGGCGACGGCGGCGGCGGGTGGGGTGTCGGTGACCGCGGTCGCCCGGCCCGTGGAGGTGGTCTGGTCGCTGGGGGATGGCGGGACGGTGACCTGCACGGGGCCGGGCACGCCGTTCCCGGCCGGGGCCGATCCGAAGAGCGCGTCGCCGGACTGCGGCTACACCTACACCCGCCGGTCGCTGGACACGCCAGGTGGGACGTTCGCGGTGACGGCGACGGTGCGCTGGGACGTGACCTGGGCCGGCGCCGGCCAGACAGGCGCGTTCCCGGGGCTGACCACCGTGTCGACGACGCAGGCCCGGGTGATCGATGTTCCCGCGCTGACGACGGACGGTGGCTGATGACGACCGTGACCCACCCGATTCGGGCAAGCGGGCCAGGCGACCGCACTGGTGACAGCCCGGTGGGCGGTGCCCGGTGGTGACCGCTCCCTCCTCGACGCCGCGCGCGGCCGGTCCGGACCGCGCTGGCCGGCGAACCGGCGCCGCGCCTGCGGCCCGGTTGACCGGCGGTCCGCGGCGCCGTCGCCGGGTTCCGTATCTGCTGCTGGGTGTGGTGCTGGTGGTGGGCTGCGCCGCCGCTGGCCTGGTCGCGGGCGCGCGGGTGGGGTCGCGGGAGCCGGTGCTGGTGCTCGCCCGGCCGGTGACGGTCGGCCATGTCCTGGCCGCCGAGGACGTGCGGGAGGTGCGGATCTCCGCCGACGGCGTCGAGACCATCCGGGCTGGAGATCGGGACAGTGTGCTCGGCAAGCCGGTCGCCTACAGCCTGCCCGCCGGCACCGTGCTCAGCCGCGCGGCGGTCGGGGCCGCGCAGGTCCCACCGCCCGGGGAGGCGATCGCGGCGGTCGCGTTGAAGGCCGGCCAGTTCCCCACCGGCCTGTCACCCGGCTCGCGGGTGACGGTCGTCGTCGCCCCCGCCACCAGCGCCGTGTCGACCGCGTCGGCGGGCGCGGCCCGATCGTGGCCGGCAACTGTCGTGGCGGTGGTGGCGGCGGACACCGAGCAGACGACGGTGGTCTCGCTCCAGCTCGCCGAGGCCGACGCCCACGCGTTGGCGGCGGCCCCGGCCGGGCAGATCGGCGTCGTCACGGTCAACGGAACCGGCGGGTGACCCCGTGATCATCGCTGTGGGGTCGTTGAAGGCGTCACCGGGTGCGACGACGCTGGCGCTGGCGCTGGCGGACCGCTGGCCCACCGACGGCGGAGACCCCCTGGTGGTGGAGGCCGACCCGGCAGGCGGTGACCTGGGCGCGCGGTTTGGACTGCTGGCGGGAAGCCGTGGGCTGGTGACGCTCGCCGCCGCCGGCCGTCGAGGCGGCGGGCAGCGATCCGCGGAGGACCACGCCCACCACCTGCCTGGTGGTCTTGCGGTCATTCCCGCGCCGGCGGGCGCCGAGCAGGCCAGCCACGTGCTGGGCGAGCTCGACGGTGGGGGCTGGTCGCTGCTGTGGTCCGCGGCGCGTCGGGGTGGCCGGACGGTGATCGTGGACTGTGGCCGTCTTGATCCGCGGTCGCCCGCGGGGCCGGCGCTGCGGGCGGCGGACGTGCTGTTGCTGGTTTTGCGGGCGCGGGACGACGAGCTGTCGCATTTGGCGGCGCGGATGCACGTGGTGCAGGGCTGGGGCGTGCCGGCCTGGTATGTAGTCGTCGTCGCCCAGCCGCACCGGTCGCCGGACTATCGGGTTCGGGAGATCGCCCGGGTGCTGGGTTCGCGGGTGCTGGGCCCGGTGCCGTATGACTCGACGGCTGCGGGGGTGCTGGCCGGTCGTCGCCAGACCCGTACCGGGATCGGCCGGTCGAAGCTCGGCCGGACGGTGGCGGGGATGGCCGGCTATCTCGCCGCCACGGTGCCGGCCGACGCGCAGCGCCCGGCGCTGGGCGCGGCGCCGGCCGGGGTCGACGGCCGGGCAGCGTTGCCACCGACCCCGACGCGGACGGTGCCGCGATGACGGTCCCGTCCTGGCCCGACCCGCACCGCCCTGCGGCCTCTAGTAACGGGGCGGGCTGGCCCGGTCCGCTCGCCCCCTGGGCCAACGGTGGTGGAGGGCCGGCCGCGCCGACCGATCTTCCGGGCCGGGCCTCGGGGACGGCGGCTGATGCCCTGCGCGGCCGGCTCCGGGACGGGCTGCGGGCCGCGCTCGCCCGCCGGCTGCGCGCGGACGAGGACGCCGGCTCCCCGCCGCTGACCGCAGGCACGCGGGAGGCGTTCGCACGGTCCGTGCTTGTGGACCTGACCGAGGCGCACACCACCGCCGAGCTGGCCCGCGGTGCGGGGGTCCTGGCGCCCGGGGACGAGCAGCGCGTCATCCACGAGATCCTCGCCGAGGTCCTCGGGCTCGGTGGCCTCGAACCGTTGCTGGCCGACGCGAGCATCGAGAACATCAACATCAACGGTGATCGGGTGTTCATCCGCCGGGCGGACGGCAGCCGGCAGCGGCTGCCGGCGATCACTGACTCGGATACCCAGCTGGTCGGGCTGATCCGGGACCTGGCGGCGCACGCCGGGGTGGAGGAGCGGCGCTGGGACCGCGGTGCCCCCATGGTCAATTTCCACCTGGCGGACAAGAGCCGCGTGTTCGCGGTCATGGCCGTCACCCAGCGGCCGTCCGTGTCGATCCGTCGGCACAGGTTCCGCCATGTCACCCTCGCGGCGCTGCGCGCGAACGGCACGATCGACTACGGCCTGGAGGCGCTGCTGGCCGCGCTGGTGGCGGCGCGGAAGAACATCGTGGTCGCCGGGGGCACGGCGATCGGGAAGACCACGATGTTGCTTGCGTTGGCCGACCAGATCCCGCCGCACGAGCGGCTGGTGACCGTCGAGGACGTCTACGAGCTCGGGTTGGACGCTGACGCGCAGGCCCATCCGGACGTGGTCGCGATGCAGGTCCGTGAGCCCAACACTGAGGGCGAGGGTGCGGTGTCCGCGTCCGACCTGGTGCGGGCCGCGCTGCGGATGTCTCCGGACCGGGTGATCGTCGGCGAGGTCCGCGGGAGCGAGGTCATCCCGATGCTCAACGCCATGAGTCAGGGCAACGACGGCTCGATGACCACGCTGCACTCCTCGACCTCGCGTGGAGTGTTCACCCGGCTGGCCTCCTACGCGGTGCAGGGCCCCGAACGGCTTCCTGTCGAGGCGACGAACCTGCTGATCGCCTCGGCGGTCCACGTTGTCGTCCACCTGGCCGAGCCACGCGGGGAACGAGGCCGCCGCGTCGTGTCGTCCGTGCGTGAGGTGGTCGACGCCGACGGCGCGCAGGTCGTGACGAACGAGCTGTACCGGCCGGGCCCCGACCGGCGCGGCCTGCCGGCGGCACCGCCGACCGGGGAGCTGCTCGACGACCTGGTCGACGTCGGGTTCGACCCGGACGTGCTGTCCCGGGGGTGGTGGGGATGACCGGTCTGTTCGGCCTGCTGGGCCTGGGCGTCGGCGCCGGCCTGCTGCTGATCGTCTACGGCTGGCGGGGCGTTCCCGCCGAGGACACACCCCGCCCCGCGCGCCGGCCGCGGGCGTGGCCGTGGCGGACCGATCCGCGTTTCGGCCGGTGGACCGCTGGCTCGGTCGCCGCGGGGATCGTGGCCGGGGCGGTGACCGGCTGGGTCGTCGGCGGCCTCCTGATCGCGATGGCGGTGTACGGGTTGCCGCGGATGCTGGGTCCGGACCGTGATCAGGCCCGCCAGGTCGCCCGGACCCAGGGGATCGCGGTGTGGGCAGAGCAGTTGCGTGACACCCTCGCGGCCGCGGCCGGTCTGGAGCAGGCGATCCTGGCCACCGCCACCACGGCCCCGGCCGCGATCAGGGACGAGGTCGCGTTGCTGGCCGCGCGGATCAACCGCCGGGAGCGGCTCGGCCCGGCGCTGCGCGGGCTGGCCGACGACCTGGCCGACCCGCTGGCCGACCTGGTGATCGGCGCGCTGATCCTCGCCAGCGAGCACCAGGCCCGCCAGCTGTCCGGGCTACTCGGCCAGCTCGCCGCGACCGCCCGCGCCCACGTGGACATGCTGGGCCGCATCGAGGTCGGCCGGGCGCGGATGCGGACCACGATGCGGGTCGTCGTCGTCACTTCGCTGGTGTTCGCCGGCGGGCTGGTCGTGTTCAACCGGCCGTTCCTGGACCCCTACAGCACGGCCGCGGGCCAGATGGTCCTGCTCACCATTGGGGCGATCTTCGCCGGTGGGTTTGTGTGGCTTCGGCGCATGGCGCGGATCGAGAACCCCGGCCGCTTTCTCGACGTGGACGATCCGACGGTGCCGCAGACAGCGGGAACAGCTCTGGCGATGGTGGGGCGGGAGTCCCGATGAGTGTGCTTTTGATGCTGCTCGGTGTCGGGGCCGGGGTCGGTCTGTGGGCGCTGGTGGTGTGGCTGTTCCCACCACGGCCCTCGTTGGAGGAGGTTATCGCCCGGCTCAACCCTGCCCCGGCCTCGCCCGCCGTCCCGGCGAGCGTGCCGGGGGTGCAGGACGGGTGGGCGGTGCGGATGGGCCGGCCGTTCGTCGGTCTGCTGCGCGCCGCCGGCCTGCCGACCGTGGCGCTGCGCCAGGATCTGGCGGCGCTGGGTCGTTCCCCCGAGGCCCATCTCGCGGAGAAGGCGACCGCCGCGGTGGCCGGGCTGCTGTTTCCCTCCGTGGTGGGGCTGGCGTTCGCGGCGGGCGGCCGGCCGTTTCCGTGGGCGGTGCCGGTCGCGGTCGCCCTGCTGCTCACCGTCGTCGGGTTCCTCCTGCCTGACCTGACCGTGAAAGCGGAGGCCGACCGGCATCGCCGCAGCTTCCGGTACGCCCTGTCGGCGTATTTGTCGCTGATCCAGGTGCTGCTCGCCGGCGGCGCCGGGGTCGAGACCGCGCTGACCGACGCGGCGGCGATCGGGAACGGCTGGCCGTTCGTGGCGATCCGCCGCGCGCTACGCACCGCCCGCGAAACGCGGATCAGCCCCTGGGTAGCGCTGGGCCAGCTGGGGGCGGAGCTTCAGATCTCCGAACTCGTCGAACTGGCCGACGCGGTCGCGCTCGCCGGCACCGAAGGCGCCCGCGTCCGCCAGTCACTGGACGCGAAAGCCGCCGCGCTGCGGGTCCGCCAGACCCAGGACGCCGAGGCCGACGCCAACGCCGCGACCGAACGGATGAGTATCCCCGGTGTCCTGATAGCGATTGGCTTCATCCTGTTTGTCTTCTATCCCGCTCTGACGCAAATCACCCGATCCCTGTAGACACTTTTTCGACCATCGGAGGAACCGTGTCCGGCCGTCTCCAGACCTGGTGGTCTCGCATCCGCGACCGCTACACGAAGGCGCCGCCCGATAGGCGCGACGCGGGGAACACTACCGAGAACGTCATCTGGATCGCGTTCCTGGCGGCGCTCGCGCTGACCGTGATCGGTATCTTTGGCCCGCAGATCTTGGACGCCGCGCGCCGCGTGGTTTTCCAGTAGTAGGGCCCGGCGATGGCAGCCCGGCTCCGTCCGGTCAGGGACCGACGCCGCCCCCACCCGGGCCGCCCCGGATCGGCATGCCGGCCCGCTGGGGGCGGTCCCAGCGCGCCTCGGCGGGCGTTCCCAAGGTCTTGCGGCGTCCGACCGGACCGAGGGCGGCGGTGCGCACGGACCACGCCGACGCCTCGCCGTCACGGGGACGCCGGGGCGCTGACCGTCGAGATGATTTTCGTGATGCCGCTGCTGTTCACGGTCGTGCTGCTGCTCGCGCAGGTCACGGTCTGGGCGCACGCCCGCCACATCGCGCAGGCCACCGCCAGCCGTGCGCTGGTCGCCGCCCGCGCCGACGGCGGCAGCGTCGCCGCCGGCGAACAGCAGGCGCAGGCGACCCTCGATCAGCTTGGCCGGTCCAGCCTCACCAGTCCGCAGGTCACGGTCACCCGCGACGGCGACCAGGCGACGGTCCACGTCCACGGCACCGCCGCCAGCGTGATCCCTGGACTTCGGCTTGGGATCGACGCCGATGCGGCCGGGCCCGTCGAGCAGCGACGGCCGGAGGCCCCGTGACCCGCGAACCCAGGTGCGCTCGCCGTGGTCCTGACCGGGGGTCGGCCACCGCCGAGCTCGTGCTGATCCTGCCAGCGCTGCTGCTCATGCTGCTGTTCCTCGTGCTGTGCTACCGCATCTCGGATGCGAAGCTACGCATCGCCGACGTCGCCCACCAGGCCGCCCGCGCCGCGTCGATCGCCCGCACCCCCGCCCAGGCGGTCACCGACGCCCGCGCGACCGCGCAGACCGCGCTGGCCAGCGCCGGGGTCACCTGCCAGGACCTGACGGTCGACACCGACACGGCCGGCCTGGCGCCGGGTGCGCTGGTACGGGTGACCGTGACGTGCACGGCCCGGCTGGACGATCTTGCGATGTTGGGGACACCGGGCAGCGCGACCCTGCACGCCAGCTCCACCTCACCCGTGGACATCTACGGCGACGTTCCCGGTGGGTTCGTGAATTCTGAAGCGGCGCCCGGCGGGAACCCGAGTGGAGGTGCCTCGTGACCCGCTCGGGTGTGCGGGGTGGCTCGCGAACTGAAGTCCGATCAGGCCGTCGTTGGCGGTGGCCGACGGCCGGTTTACGGGTTCCGGGGGAGGGCGAAGGGCAGGAGCGCGAGGTGGATCTCGCGGCTGGGATCGCCGTTGGCGTGCAGGACGAAGTCGTGTCGCTGGTCGCTCCGGTTCGCGCCTCGCCGCTTGTAGTTCGGGTGCTTCTCGACCTCGGCCACAGCCTTCTCGATTGCGGCGGTGACGTCGAGGCGATCGATGAACAGCAACAGCGCGGCCTTAGTGTCACGCCAGACGAGGTATCCCAGCAGCTGGTCAAGAGCGTCGGGCACCGTGGAAGGGCCGTTCCAGAACTTGCACTCACCGATGAAGACGTTGCGGTCGCCCGCGCGAATGAGGATATCGGTCTTGCCTTTACCGTTGAAGACCTCCCCAGCCGCCTGACCCTCGAAGACTCCGTTGAGGCCGATCAGCAACAGATTTCTGATCTCTTCTTCGTCAAGCTTCGCCGCGGTCGACGGGCTGCGTTCGAGTCCGTTGCGGTAGTTACTCAGAACTGCCAGGGCGTCCTCGTAGTCGGTCTCGACCAGGACCGGCTCGGGGGTAAACCGCCCGCTGGAGTCCGGAGGGCGGCGGACAGTGACTCGTCGGCGGGTGACAGGGAAGACGTAGCGTGCAGCATCTGGTCGTCGGCGGATCGGGAATCCGAGTCCGGCTTCAAGTTTTCTGTCAGCGAGCAGCTTTTCACGCCGTCTTTCGACCAGCTCGGATGCGAGTCGGCGGATCTCGACGTTGTGTCGCTCGGCGTCACGTCGCGCGGCGGCGAGATGACTCTCGATCTTTTCGAGCTCTTGGTCGAACTTGGCGCAGACTGTTTCGGATGTCTCGTCGGGGGACGTGATCACGAATGCAAGCTGGATCTCCTGGCCGCGGATCGTGGCGCTCGGCGGATTGGAAGTGTATCTGCTGGGGCGAAGCTTAAAAATGATCTCGTCGCCGACAAATGGCACGATGAAAACCACTTGCGTCAAGGGGACTCTGTAGATCTCGTCGTGCCCG
Source organism: Frankia sp. CeRuru1 (assembly GCF_977966315.1). Lineage (NCBI taxonomy): Bacteria > Bacillati > Actinomycetota > Actinomycetes > Frankiales > Frankiaceae > Frankia > Frankia sp. CeRuru1. The sequence continues at coordinate 1,395 of NZ_CDWWEW010000212.1, read as the reverse complement.
TCCCACATCGATCCTCTACGGCTACCTGGATGCGACGGATAGGTCCGTCCCCAGGAGTCCCGATAGCCGATGATCTCTTGGCTGGTGGCTTCAATACCGTCGCGATCGAGCGCCGGGCAGGTGAGAGTGTGCGCCTCGGCCAGGCTGTCCACCACGTCCGCTGGTGGTGCGGCGAGGAGCTGGTCGGGGTTCCACTGCTGTATCGCCTCCCTCATCTTGTCGATCAGCTCGGTGAGCCTGTCGGAGAGATGGCCGTCGTTGAAGAGGAGGTCGGACCTGGGCACCGGTCGATTATGCCTGTCGCTACCGACAGTGGGATCTTGACGATTCGAGTCGGCACCACGGATCCCGGCGGGTTCACGTCGTGATTAGTGATCATGCCGCGTCGGGGCGCCGAGCGGGGGTCTGCGCTGACCCTTGCCTAGGAGCTCGGGCCGAGGGGAGCGAGGGCGCCGTGGTCGATCGTCGCGGTGTACCGCGTAGATGCGCTGACGCTCAGGCCGAACAGGTCGGCGATGCAGCGGGCGTCTCCGCTGGTGGCGTGCGCTTCGTTGAGGATGCGGTCCTCACGCAGACGCGCTGGAGCAAGATCGGGGCCGACGGTCAGCCAGATCCAGCGTGCTCCGACGGGGTCCGAGCGGCTGGCGGAGCGGTAGTGGATGAACAGGTGTGGGTTGGTGCTGTTCGGCCAGCGGCTTTGCCGGTAGTCGAGATAGGCGCGCAGCCGTTGTCGCACGGGGTCAGCGAGGACGATGACGCGTCCGTCGACGTGGGCCCTGCCGTCGCGAATGTCGGTGAGGCAAAGCCGCTGCGCCGTGCCGGCCCGGCTGGAGCGGATCGATCGGACCACCGCGAGCGTCATCGAGGGCCCAGTTCGGGAGAAGCCTGCATGCGTCGTAGATACCTGCTTCCGCTCGGAAATCCCGACGAACGGTCAGGATCACCACGTGGCCTGTTGAACCCTGGCCCGCAGGAACATCCGTGCGCACAGGCGTCTCTGCCCGCGCAGGAACCCGAGGCATGGCTGACACAGCTGGGACAGACACCGTGAGCCGCCGACGGCCCGGTCGTCGCGGGCGGGACGAAGGGGCGGTGACCGCGTTCGTCGTGGTGCTGTTCGCCGCGTTCGTCATGTTCGGCGGGCTGATCGTGGACGCCGGCGGCGCGCTGGCCGACAAGACCAGCGCGATGGGCCTCGCGCAGGAAGCCGCCCGTGCCGGCGCCCAGCAACTCGATCTCACCGTGCTGCGTCAGGGTGGCACGGTCCGGCTGCTGCCCGACGAGGCGGTCGCCGCCGCCCAGTCCTACCTCGCCCAGGCCGGCGCCACCGGCACCGTGACCGTCGAGAACAACACAGTCACGGTCACCGTCACAGCGGTGCACGACACCTTGCTG
>NZ_CDWWEW010000211.1:1201-9325 GCF_977966315.1 Frankia sp. CeRuru1 | reverse complement strand
GGCACACAAATGCGCCCCCGAACCCCCACTCCCCCCGGGGAAAACAACCCGCCGGACGATGGACAGAACGGCACCCGGCGTCACCCACCTCCGACGGCACATATGGAGCTTGCGCTACGCGCAAGCTCCCAGGACCCATGAGGCCGCCCATCGAACCAGGGGCGAGGGGCTCCGGGCACGCCGTGCCCTGGTAGAGAATTCTCCGGGGTGGCGTCGAGGGAAAGGAACCTGACCCTGGGTGAGTTCAGCGACTGGGATATCGGCATTGCCGAGCGTCGCAGGCGTCGGCTACGGCGGCGAGGCCCTTCCTGGCGGAGTTCTACTGGCCGTCGAGCGCACCGGGGCGGTGCTGCCGTAACCATGCCTCGACCTCAGGGCGCCGCCAGGCCCGGAAGTTCGGTCGCGCGATAACGGGCGTCGGGAAGTCGGACGCCTTCAAGATCATCTTGTTGACGGCGGTCTGGGAGATCCCAAGCAACGACGCGATGTCACTGCTCGTCATGGTCTCATCCGCCACGGATCAACACTAGCTAGTTGCAGCGCTACAACCTCAGGGCGCATACTTTGATTGCAGCGCTACAACCCGTTGCGCCGAGAGGCGACTCCGCCCCGTGCCGACGATCGAGGCGGGACACCCGCGACGGATCCGCAAGGAGGCCGCAGTATGACCACCGTTCGACCATCCGAGCCACCCCCCAGTCCACAGCACGCGTCGGAGTTCGTCACGGTGACCCGCATCGTGCACCCGCCGGCGGTCGACATCGGGCTGTCCGTCTCGCCCGAGGCGACAGTCGAACAGGTAGCCGCCGCCCTCGCGTCCATGCCGGCCAGCGCCGTCTTCGCCGAGCACTTCGGCGACGTCGACGTCACCTTGGTCTTCCGCGAGACACCCTCGTTGTGACCTTCGCCGGAGGCGAGCCGCAGCGCTGTCTCAGCCGGTACAGGCAGGATGCCTTACAGCATGATCGATCATCATCCTCCTGGCACCGTTTCTACCTGGTTTGCACCGATTTCTTATTCGGATTCCTTCTTCGGACGGCCCTGGATTCGGGGTAGTTCCGCACATCGTGAGGCAGGGCGTGACGCCCTCGACGGCGTTGCAGGGGCACTGGCGATGAGCCCTCGTTTCTCGGCTGACGGTGCCCCGGTCGTCCCCCTGTACGGATTTTTGTCGGACCTGTCGGCTTAGATGTCCCCCACGAGACCACGACGCCGATCAACTACGGAGAGTTGTTGAAGGCGGAGTGCAGGGACGGGGGTTCGGAGTGTGGGCGCATAGCGCGAACTCGGACGGTGTTCGGCATCGGCTGATCGATCATCTGGAGGGCACAGGCGCGCTGACGGAACGGTTCGCGTCGGTGTTCGGAGCCGGGCCCGCGGGTCGCTTCCTGGGCTTGGGGCATGACGTGGGAAAAGCGTCTTGCGCTTGGCAGGAACATCTTCTGCGGGTGGAGGCGACGGGAGGCCGGGTCGGCTTCGAGCACAAGTCGCTCGGGGTGGTGCTGGCTCGTCGTCATGGGGCAGATCTGCTCGGGTTGGCGTTGCATGGACATCACGGTGGTCTGGCCAGTCCTTCGTTCGTCGCGGACGAGGTCGATGACGCGACGGCGGAGGAGCTTCGCGCCCGGGACGAGGCGGAGACGGCCTTGCGGCCCTTGCTCCCGGACCTGTTCGACGCTTCGGGAGTGCCGCTGCCTGGCGGATGTCACGAGCAGGTCGAGCGCGACATGCTGGTGCGCTTCCTGTTCTCCGCGCTGGTCGACGCCGATGGGCTGGACACGGCGGCGCACCGTACCGGTGGGCGACCTCGGGTCGCGGCGCCGGCGGATATGGCGATGTTGTGGGACCGCTTCGTCGACCGGCGTAAACGGTTGTTGGCGGGCCGGCCTGCTTCGGATGTTGATCGATGGCGGGAGGAGGTGTTCGAGGCCTCCGTCGCGGCGGCGTCGGTGCCGGGTGGGTTCTTTCGGTTGCCGGCGCCGACGGGGGCGGGCAAGACGATGGCGATGGCCGCGTTCGGGGTGCGGCATGCGTTGGAGCACGGCAAGTCGCGGGTGATCGTGGCGGTGCCGTTCATCACCATCACCGAGCAGAACGCGGCGGTGTACCGCAGCCTGTTGGATCCGGAGGGGTCGGACGGCGGTGAACCGGTCGTGCTGGAGCAGCATTCCCAGGTTACGGTGGACGAGAACAGTCCCGGGCGGCGGTGGGTCCGGCTGGCCGCGGAAAACTGGGACGCGCCGTTCGTGGTGACGACGACGGTGCAGCTGTTCGAGTCCTTGTTCGGTCGCAAGCCGGCGGCGATGCGGAAGGTGCATCGGCTGGCGAACGCGGTGATCGTGCTGGATGAGGTGCAGGCGCTGCCGCCGGCCCTGCTGGTACCGATTGTGGACGCGCTGCGGCTGCTGACCGTCCAGTTCGGGACGACCGTTCTCCTGGCGTCGGCGACCCAGCCAGATCTGTGGTCGCTTGGTCCCCTGAAGAACATCCGCCCAGTTGAGATGATCGCCGAGCCGAAGCGGCTGTACGACGCGTTGCGGCGGGTGCGCTACGAGTGGTGGACCGATCCGAAACCGACGCTGGAGCAGGTGGCTGATCGCGTTGCTCTCCCGGGGCCCGAGGGGCGGGACCAGTCGCTGACCGTGGTGAACACGATCATCGATGCCCGTCGGATGCGGGAGCTTCTCGCGGCACAGGTGCCGGCGGAGGTGTCGGTGTTGCATCTGTCGACGGCGATGTGTCCGGCGCACCGCCGGCAGGTTCTCAGGGAGGTGCGCGAGCGGCTGGCGAACGGGAAGCCGGTCCGGCTCGTCAGCACGCAGTTGATCGAATCCGGGGTGGACCTCGACTTCCCCCTCGTGTTCCGGGCGTTGGCTCCCGCCAACTCGCTGCAGCAGGCCGCCGGCCGCGCGAACCGCGAGGGCAACCTGGGCAGGGAGGGCGGTCTCGTCGTCGTGTTCGACTCGTCCGACAGCGGGAACCCGTCCGCCTACAAGCTGCCGGTCCGGCTCACTCGAGAGCGGATCGGCCCGGGTCTGGCCGACCCGGACGATCTCGACGCATTGCGCGACTACTACACCAGCTACTTCCGCCAGCCGGTCGTGAGCGGGCTCGCGAGTCGGGGTGCCGCCGTGCAGCAGAGCAGGTCCCGGCTCGACTTCCAGGCGGTGACCGATGGACCGCTGCGCGACGTGGGTAACAGCGACGAGCGGGACCGATCGCGGGCCTTCCGAATGATCGACAAGGACACGATCCCGGTCGCAGTCCCCTACGGCCCGGCCAAGGAGCTTGTCGGCGAACTGCTGGCCGAGCTGCGCACCAGTCCCACGCCGGACACCTCGATGATCCGCCGTATCCAGCCCTACCTGGTCCAGATCCAGCGGCACACCTGGAACCGGCCTGACGTCGCCGCCCTGTGCGAGCCCGTCTTCGGCGACCTCGTCGAATGGCGCGGCGGCTACGACGACGCTGGCCTTGTCCTCACCCCCACCGGCGAGGAGTTCGTCGCATGAGACCACGTGACCAGGAGATATCGCAGGTAACCGAGGCGGTTGATGGTTTGGCGGCGTGCTCGTGCCACTGGTACACAACCAAAGTTTAGTTGCGTACCATGTGCAGGGGCACCGTGTAGGGGGTCCCTGTGACCGCTCCCGAGGGGCTGTGCCATACTGCGCGAGGCGGTCCGCACGTACCCGTCCTGCGCCGGTAGGCCAGCGTGCCGGCGAGGCTTCTAACGGTTGAGTCCCGTGGCACGGGCAGGGCGCGAGTCTCGGATATAGATGATTCCGGGACCGCTGCCTGCCCGGGACCGTAGGGCACAACCGTTCCCGCCGGACACGTCGATTGGATGGCAGTTGGCATGAGCCCTGGCTAGTTCGAAGTCGAAGTCGACGAGCAAATTCCTGTAGCGGCGCCTTGCCGTACCCTCACCGCCGACGGCGAGGGTAGTTCGCGATGCGTCGATTGTGTGCACGACGCTGCGATCGGCGACCGAAAGCAGCCGGCACTTAATCATGTGCATCTTTCGCCTTTTTCTGATGGCTTTTACTTCAGGTGAGGAGTGCAGCGGATGGGATCATCGTTTTCCCGGTCGCCCTCGGGGGATCCGCCGGTGGTTGTTCAGGTGTGGGCTGAGGGAGGTTTGTTCACTCGGCCGGAGTTGCGGGTCGAGCGGGTCAGTTATCCCGTGATGACGCCGACCGCGGCGGTGGGGATCCTCGAGTCGATCTTCTGGAAACCGGAGTTCCGGTGGGTGCCGGTCGCGATCGAGGTCCTGAAGCCGATCAGGAAGTTCACCCTGCGGCGCAACGAGACCCATGACCTGCCGTCGCTGATGGACGCGGCCGCGGGGCATCGGAGGATTGACACGGCCGCGAACCGGGACCAGCGCAACGCGGTGTGTCTGAAAGACGTGGCCTACCGCCTCCACGCCCAGGTGGAGCTGCGGCCGCATGCCACGAAGACGACCGCCGCCTACCGGGACCAGTTCCGTCGGCGGGTGAGCCGCGGGGCGTGCTTCCACCAGCCGAGCATGGGTACCCGGGAATTCCCGGCTTACTTCGGACCGCCCGACGAGACCCCGCCGATCGACCACTCGGAAGATCTGGGGTTGATGCTGCACCGCATCCATCACGGCGAGCCGACCCGATTCGACTGGTTCCAGGCCCGGCTGGAGTCCGGAGTGTTGACCATCCCCGAGCATGGCGTGCGGGCCGATATCCCGGTGGTGGCGTAATGTTGCTGCAACGTCTCGCCGCGTTCGAGCGGCCTGTCATCCCGGGCTTCGAGGACGCCGCGCTTCCGCCGTTCTTCCAGATGCGGCCCATGCGGTGGGGGCTGCGTATCACCTCGGACGGCACGCTCGGCTCACCTGACCTGGTGGACCTGAGTAATCCGGCGGACCGTCAGATGAAGCACGGTGAGATCGGCCCGGTTCCCTACATCGCACGGGCCGCCGGCATCTCTCCGCTTCTGGGCGCGGACGACATCCAGTACGTTCTCGGTTGGGCCGACGACGCATCCAAATCGGACCGGGTCGCGGACTGCCACGCGGCGTTCGGCGACTTGATCCGGGGATGGTCGCTGGCCGCTCCCGACGATCCGATCGCCCAGGCCTGCGCTGCCTTCTTCGCCACCCGGCAGTATGCGGCGTTGACCCCGCCAGCTGCCTGGACCTCGAAACAGGGGGTGATTCTCCTCGTCGGCGCGCACGGCCACTGGGTGACCGAGGAGCCATCGCTTCGGGCCTGCTGGGAGTTGGAGGTGCAGCGCCGCAAAGCCGGAGGGAAGACCGACGGCGGGGGACGGAGCGGGACGTGCCTGGTGTGCGGACGGGTCGGAATCCTGGTCGACCGGTTCCCCCAGCAGATACCGCGCCGTCTCGTCCCCGGTTGCAGTCAGGCATCCGCGGCGCTGGTCTCGGCGAACAAGCGCATCCATACCTACGACTTCAGCGAGAACCTCACCACGGTGCCGGTCTGCCTGGGCTGCGCGCAACGGTCGGTCGCGAACCTGCAGTACCTGCTGGACGATCCCGATCATGCGATGACCGGCGGCGACAGTCGGATGACCTGGTGGACCCTCGGCCGCGACTTCGACCTGACGAACACCCTGGTGAAACCCGACCCGCAGCAAGTCACAAAGCTGGTGGCACGCATCCACTCCGGTACCGGGCCCGCCAAAATCCGCCATCTCGACCGGTTCTGCTCCGTCACGGTCAGCGGCAACGTGTCCCGGGTGATGATCCGGGACTGGATCGACATGCCACTCACGCAACTCGAGAAGAACATTGGCACCTGGTTCGCTGATCATCAGACGTTCGGCGTGGACACTTCGCGGGCGGGCTATCTCCCCTTGACTCGCCTCGACCTGGCCACCGGCCGGTGGATTGCGAACCGTGGCGGGGACAGCCAGGCAGGCGAGTACGCCCGGTTCGGCGCGGGCAACGCCCAGCGCCCCGAGAACGTACGCCGCCACCTTCTCCAGTCCGCGCTCAAAGGACTGCCGCTGCCGCCCGCGCTGTTCTCCCACCTGCTGACCCGTATCCGGACCGACGGCCATATCGACGACGCCCGCGTCGCGTTGCTCCGGCTCGCGCTGGTCCGCCGACGACCCCACCGCGTGGAAGACGCGGAAGAGAGGAATCAGTCCACCATGCCCGGACCAGGGCTCGACCCCCACAATCATGACCCCGCCTACCTCGCCGGGCGGATCTTCGCGCAGCTCGAAACGATCCAGTACTACGCCGCCCGCATCGGCCGCGGCAAAGAAGACCGGCTCAACGCCACCTTCGCCGACCGCCACCTGGCCGGTGCCATCACCAACCCGAAGATCGCCCTCATCCAGGGGCAGAAACTCGCCCAGCCCTGGCTGAAAAAGATCGGACGCAGCCGCCCCGACACCGCCATCGCCCTCGGCCGGCAGCTCTCCGACCTATTCGCCATGTTCGACGCGGGCCCTGGCCTGCCGGGACGCGCACAGCTCGACGAACAGGCACGGTTCGTCCTCGGATACCACCACCACCGCTCCGACTCGATGCGCCGCGGACGGGAGGCCAACGCCGCCAAGGCACTCGCCGCCACGACAGCCCAGGCGGACATCGATCCGGAGGACATGCACACCGAGGCACCCGAAACGCCTCCGAGGGACGACAACCAGGACACGTGACGAACGGCGAAAACACCGCGCCGCGCTGACCGGCCTGCACCCCAGCGGCTCGAGACCACCACCGGCTCGGCCCACCTCACCCGAGACTCCCCCAGCGTCTTCAAGGAGACCTTCCATGCCGACCTTCGTCCTAGACCCGAACGTCAAGCACGACATGGTGCTGCTGTTCGACGTCACCGACGGCAACCCCAACGGTGACCCGGACAACGGAAACCGGCCCCGCACCGACGACGAAACCGGCCATGGCCTGGTCACCGACGTCGCGATCAAGAGGAAGGTCCGCGACACCATCGGCCTGGCCGCCGAAGCCGAAGGCCTCGACCTGACCCGCTACCAGATCTTCGTCGAAGCCGGCCACGCGCTGAACACCCGACTGGAAGAGTCCTACCTCGTCAAGGGACTCGAACTCGGCAAGAAGATCGACGATGCGAAAGCCGCGAAGGCCCGGGAATGGCTCGCCAACCGGTACGTCGACATCCGCCTGTTCGGCGCGGTCCTGTCCACCGGCAAGACCCAGTCGCTGGGGCAGATCCGCGGACCGATCCAGGTCGGCATGGCCCGGTCCCTCGACCCGGTCCTGCCCGTCGACCATGCGATCACCCGGGTCACCCAGACCACCCAGGCCGACATCGACAAGGGCGAACGCACCGAGATGGGCGGCAAGTGGACCGTCCCCTACGGCCTGTACCGGGCAGAGATCCACTACTCGGCGCCCCGAGGCCGCCAGACCGGTGTCAGCGCCGCCGACCTCGACCTGTTCCTGTGCACCCTGGTCAACATGTTCGACCACGACCGGTCCGCGACCCGCGGCGAGATGGCCACCCGTGGCCTATACGTGTTCAGCCACCACAACGCCTTCGGCGTCGCACCGGCCCACACCCTCTCCGCCCGCATCACCGCCCGGAAGATCTCCGCGGGTGAACCGCGCAGCTTCGGCGACTACAAGATCGACGTCGATGACGCCGACCTGCCCGACGACGTGGCCCTCACCCGCGTGCTGGGATGAACCCCTCCGACTGGTGGCCCGGCGGGGACGCCCACGCCGGACGGCTTCCCATCTCCGCCTTGGAACACCACGCCTACTGCCCCCGCCAGGCCGCACTGATCCACCTCGACAACGTCTTCGCCGACAACATCGAGACGATGCGCGGCAACGTCGCCCACGCTCACGTCCACGAACCGTCCCCCGCCGTCCCCACCCCCCAGGGAAACCGGATCCGGCAGGTCACCGGCCGGCAGGTCTGGAGCGACCGGCTGGGCCTGTACGGGGTATGCGACGTCGTCGAGATCAGCTCGACCAGCGCAATCCCGATCGAGCACAAGGTTGGCCCCTACGTCCCCGGCGGGCCGGCCGATCTCCAGGCCGGCGCCCAGGCGTTGTGTCTGCGAGACATGCTCACGCTCGACGTCCCCTATGCCGAAGTGTTTTCCCACACCGACCGTCGGCGCCCCCGCGTC
>NZ_CDWWEW010000211.1:0-875 GCF_977966315.1 Frankia sp. CeRuru1 | reverse complement strand
CTCGCCACCCGAATCATCACCGCCGCCGAGCGGATGCGAGACATCCTCACCACCGCGGCCCTCCCCGAGGCCGTCGCCGACCGCCGCTGCCGACGATGCTCCCTACACCACGACTGCCTCCCCGAGCTGGCCAACGCCGCGGCGGGCACCCACGACCTGTTCACCCCACGACCCGCAGGACACTGGCATGGCTGAGCTCCTCAACACCCTCTACGCCACAACACCCGGAACCAGCCTGCACCTCGACGGCGACGCCGTACGCATCTGGCATCCCGACAACGACAAAGGCCGCCGCCTTCTCCCCCTCGTCCGCGTCGAAGGACCCACCGGCGGCAACCCCCACCTACGCATCGCCCAACACGATCACTTCCGCGACGACGAACGACGCCTCACTCTCGCCACGTCATACATAGCCGGGAAACTCCAGAACAGCCGCCAACTCCTCCTCCGCGCCGCCCGCGACGCCACCGGCACCCGCCAAACCGCACTCCGCGACACCGCCGCCCACCTCGCCGACGCCCTCCCCACCCTGCGTGACACCACCAACGTCGCCGAGGCCATGGGCGTCGAAGGACAGGCAGCCCGCCGCTACATCGCCACATGGCCGCACCTGCTCACCCCGCACGCGACCGTCACCGCCCCCGCCGGACGCACCAGCCGACCCGCCACCGACCCGGTCAACGCCGCCCTGTCCTTCGGCTACGGCATCCTGCGCATCGCCGTCCACGGCGCCCTCGACCACGTCGGCCTCGACCCCCACATCGGCTACCTCCACGGCATCCGCCCCGGCAAACCCGCCCTCGCCCTCGACCTCATGGAAGAATTCCGCGCCCTGCTCGTCGACCGCCTCGTCTTCACCGCCTTCAACCAGCGCC
>NZ_CDWWEW010000210.1:0-9001 GCF_977966315.1 Frankia sp. CeRuru1 | reverse complement strand
AACTGTCTACTAAATCGGGAACGCTCCACCCAAGACCGTGCGGATCCGCGAAGACGTCCTCGAAGCCGCGATTACCGGTTTCTACGCCGAGCGTGTCTTCGGGCGTAGCCGGATCGCCCTGCTGACCGCGGAGCTCGCGACCTACGACAACCGCGCGACCCAGGAACGGGCGGTCGAGCGAGGCAGGCTTCAGAAGAAGATCGACGACCTTGGTCGCCGGCAGGCCAACCTGCTCCGCCAAGCCCAGGACGGCGACCCCGACGACCCGTTCACCCAGGGACTGCGAGCCGCCTACAACCAACTCGACACCGAACGCAGAACCGCTCTCACGAGGATCCAGGAACTCGACACGGCCGACGCCGCCGAACCCGACCAGCCAGGCCCCGACAGCCTCGCCCTCCTCGACGCCCTACCGACGCTCACCCTCACGCTCGACAAAGCCCCAGAAGCGCTCCAGCGACGCCTCTACGAGATCACCCAGCTCACCGTACACCTCGACCACGAGAAACAGGAGGTACACATGATGATCAAAATCCCGGTCGCAGACCTCGACACAGTCACCGACCTCGCGGAGGTGGCCGCCAACACCGCCGCAGCACGTACAACCACCACACGGCGCTCTCACCGCGTGGATGCAGTACGTGCCCCCGGCAGGATTCGAACCTGCGCACCCGCCTCCGGAGGGCGGTGCTCTATCCCCTGAGCTACGGGGGCCCCGGGTCAACGCGGCCTACGTTACCAGGACGGAACGCCGGATCGGGAATCCGGGTCGCCGTAAGCTTCCGGTGTGTACCCTGCCACCCCCCGAGTCCTCGTCGTCGACGACGACGCGGTGATACGTCAGCTCGTGGTCGTCAACCTTGAGTTGGAGGGCTTTGAGGTCCATACCGCCGTAGACGGCGTGGACTGCCTGGAGATGGTGCGCGAGGTCGCCCCACAGGTGATCACGTTGGACATCATGATGCCGAGGATGAACGGCTGGGACGTGGCCGCCCGGCTGCGGGAGGAACCGGACACCGCCGCCATCAAGATGATTATGCTGACTGCCCGGGCCCAGGAGGCCGACGTCAAGCGTGGGGTGCGGGTCGGGGTGGATTACTACCTGACCAAGCCGTTCGACCCGGACGAACTCATCGGCGTGGTCCAGCGGCTGGCTGCCGGCCAGCCGGTCTGACCCGGCGCCGATAACATCGCCGTCATGACCCCCGCCGATCTCGCTGACGCCATCGTGACGGCCATCGGCCGCGCGGTCGCGGACGGCGACTTGGACGTGACTGTGCCGACCGCCGTCACGGTGGAGCGGCCGAAGACGCCCGAGCACGGGGACTACGCATCCCCGGTCGCGCTCCAGCTTGCCAGGGCCGCCCGTCGTCCGCCGCGCGCCGTCGCGGAGACGTTGGCCCGGCGGCTCGCCACCGACAGCGAGCTCGCCGCCGTGGACGTCGCCGGCCCGGGGTTCCTCAACTTCCGGCTGGCCGACGCCGCCCTCGGGGAGATCGCCCGCACGGTGGTGTCGGCCGGTGACCGGTACGGCCGGGCGGTCAGGCCACGAGGTGTCCGGGTCAATCTGGAGTTCGTCAGCGCGAGCCCGACCGGCCCGGTGACGCTGGCCTCGGCGCGCTGGGCGGCCGTCGGGGACGCCCTGGGGCGCATCCTGCCCGCGGCCGGGTTCGAGGTGGGCACGGAGTACTACTACGACCGCCGGGCGTCCGAGCAGGCCCTGCACGACCTGGCCGACGCGGTCGGGGCCGACGCGGCGCGGTACTGGCTGGTCCGCTCTTCGCCGGATTCGGCGCTCGAGCTGGATCCGGACCTGATGGCCCGCCAGACCAGTGACAACCCGGTCTTCTACGTGCAGTATGCCCACGCGCGGATCAGCTCGCTGCTGCGCAACGCCGAGTCCCTGGGCCTCACGGCCGAGTCCCTGGGCCTCACGGCCGAGTCCCTGGGCCTCACGGCCGCGACCGAGCCGGTCGACGTCGCCCTGCTGACCCAGCCGCGGGAGGGTGAGCTGCTGCGCGCGCTCGGCGAGTTCCCCCGAGTGATCGAGTCCGCCGCGAGGCTGCGCGGCCCCCATCGGCTCGCCCGCTATCTCGAGGAACTTGCCGGGGTCTACTACCGGTTCTACGACTCCTGCCGGGTGCTTCCGCGGGGCGACGCCGAGCCCGGTCCGGCCACCGGTGCGCGGCTGCTCCTCGTGGCGGCAACCCGGGTGGTGCTCGCGAACGGCCTGGGACTGCTCGGGGTCAGCGCCCCCGAGCGGATGTGACGAGCGGTTGGTCCGACCGTCCGGGCGTCCGGGCGGGTTCGGGAACGAGCCGGTCGGAAAGCGTGAAACAGGCGGCATGAGGCAGGCCAGGCGGCCTGAGGCAGGCAGAGGCGAGATGAGCGAGATCGACAGCCCAGCGGTGGTGCCGTTGGAGGAGAATCTGTGGCCGGCCACGGCCCGGCTGGACGCCGACGGCGTGCTGCGGATCGGTGGGATCCGGGTCGACGAGCTGGCTGCCGAGTTCGGCACGCCGGCCTTCGTTCTCGACGAGGCCGACTTCCGGGCCCGGTGCGCGGCTTGGCGGCGGGCGTTCGCCGAGTGTGATGTCTACTATGCAGGCAAGGCCTTTTTGTGCCGCACGGTCGCTCGCTGGGTGGATGAGGGGGGCCTGAATCTCGACGTCTGTACGGGCGGGGAGCTCGCAGTGGCCCGCTCGGTCGGCTTCCCGGCGGATCGACTGCTCTTCCACGGCAACAACAAGTCCGTCGCGGAACTGCGGGCGGCCGTCGGCTATGGCGTCGGGCGGATCGTCGTCGACTCCTTCGCCGAGATCACCCGCCTGGCAGCCGTCGCCGCCGAGGCGGGCGGGTGCCAACGCGTGCTGATCCGCGTCACCCCGGGCGTGGAGGCGCACACACATCACTACGTCTCCACTGGGCAGGAGGACCAGAAGTTCGGGTTCTCGCTGGCCGGCGGGTCGGCGGCCGAGGCGGTGGAACGCGTGCTCGCGGCCGCTGGCTCCCTCGAACTCGTCGGCCTGCACGCGCACATCGGCTCGCAGATCTTCGACACGGCCGGGTTCGGCCTGGCGGCGCACCGCCTGGTGGGCCTGCTCGCGCGCATCCGCGACACCCACGGCCTCGAACTGCCCGAGCTCAACCTCGGCGGTGGCCTCGGCATCGCCTACACCGGCGAGGACGCCCCGCTGGAGGTCACCGACGTCGCCGAGCGGCTGACCGCCGTGGTCGGCAAGGAGTGCGCCGCCGCGGGCCTGACCGTCCCGCGCCTCGCGGTGGAACCGGGACGGGCCATCGTCGGGTCGACGACGGTGACCCTCTACGAGGTCGGCACCGTCAAGGAGCTGCCCGGGCTGCGCACCTTCGTCAGCGTGGACGGCGGCATGAGCGACAACATCCGCACGGCGCTCTATGACGCCCGCTACACCGCCCGGCTGGTCTCCCGGACCGGTTTGGCCACGACGCACGTCGTCACGGTCGTCGGCCGGCACTGCGAGTCTGGGGACGTCGTCGCCCACGACGTGCCGCTGCCCAACGACGTCCGGCCCGGTGACCTGCTGGCCATTCCCGCCAGCGGCGCCTACCACCGGTCGATGGCCAGCAACTACAACCACGTGGCGCGTCCACCGGTGATCGCCGTGCGCGACGGCGCGGCCCGGATCATCGTCCGGCGGGAGACCGAGGACGACCTGCTGCGCCTGGACGCCGAGCCGGGCTTGACTGTCGAGCCGGGCCTGACTGTCGAGCCGGGCCTGACTGTCGAGCCGGGCGTGGACGCCGGTCCGGGCCTGGACGTTGAGCCGGGCGCCGGCCCGGCCTCCCCGGAGGTGGCGCGGTGAGGATTGCGTTGCTAGGCTGTGGAGTTGTCGGCAGCGAGATCGTCCGGCTGTTGCAGGCCAACGCCGCCGATCTCGCCGCCCGGGTCGGGGCTCCCTTGGAACTCGCCGGGATCGCGGTGCGCAGGCCGGGCCGCGCCCGCACTCTCGACGTGGATCCGGCGCTGTTCACCGGGGAGGCGGCGGGCCTCGTCGCCCGGGACGACGTCGACATCGTGATCGAGCTCGTCGGCGGCATCGAGCCGGCCCGCTCCTGGCTGCTGTCCGCCCTGCGGGGGGGTAAGTCGGTGGTCACCGCGAACAAGGCCCTGTTGGCCTCGGACGGCGCGACGCTGCACGACGCGGCCGCCGCGGCCGGCACCGATCTCTACTACGAGGCCGCCGTGGCCGGGGCCATCCCGCTGATCCGCCCGCTGCGCGAGAGCCTGGCCGGGGATCGCGTGCACCGGGTGCTCGGCATCGTCAACGGGACGACCAACTTCGTGCTGACCCGGATGGACGAGACCGGCGCGTCGTTCACCGAGGCGCTCGCCGAGGCCGGTGCGCTCGGATATGCTGAGGCCGATCCCTCCGCCGACATCGATGGGTTTGACGCGGCTGCGAAGGCGGCCATCATGGCCCAGCTGGCCTTCCACTCCCGGGTAACGATCGACGACGTCTACCGGGTCGGCATCGGTGAGGTCACCACCGCCGACATCGCCAGTGCCCGGGAGCTCGGTTGCACCGTGAAGGCGCTCGCGGTGGCGGAACGCTCGGCCAAGACCGAGGGGATCAGCGTGCGGGTCCACCCGGCGATGATCCCGCGGACCCACCCGCTGGCCGGGGTGCGGGAGGCCTTCAACGCGGTGTTCGTCGAGTCCGAGGCGGCGGGCCAGCTGATGTTCTACGGCCAGGGTGCCGGCGGAGCGCCGACCGCCTCGGCGGTGCTCGGGGATGTGGTCGCGGTCGCGCGCAACCGTATCGCCGGCCGCCGCGGCCCTGGTGAATCGTCCTACGCCGCGCTGCCTGTGCTGCCGATGGGCCGTACCGTGACGAGGTATCACGTGAATCTCGACGTCACCGACAAGACCGGCGTACTCGCGACGGTCGCCGGGGCGTTCGCGCGTCACGATGTGTCCATCAGGAGCGTTCGTCAGGACGGCCGCGGCGACGACGCGAGCCTCGTCCTGGTGACGCATGCCGCCCCGGACGCGGCACTGTCCGCCACCGTCGAGGAGCTCCGCGGCCTCGCAGGTGTCCGGGCGGTGTCCGGCGTGATACGGGTTGAGGGAGGTGAGCCGTGACCACGACGTCATCCACACCGCTCGCGGACGAGCCGGCCGTGCCGGTGCTGTCCGCGGCGCCCGAGCGGCCGCATCGGCCGTGGCGGGGAATCATCGAGGAGTACCGGGACCGTCTGCCGATCGCGTACGACACACCCGTCGTCACGTTGCGTGAGGGTGGGACGCCCCTGCTGCCCGCGGCACATCTCTCCGACCTCACCGAATGTGAGGTTCATCTCAAAATCGAAGGGGCGAATCCGACCGGGTCCTTCAAGGACCGCGGGATGACGGTGGCCATCAGCCGGGCTGTCGGCGCCGGTTCCCAGGCCGTCATCTGCGCGTCCACCGGCAACACCTCGGCGTCGGCCGCCGCCTACGCGGCCCGCGCCGGCATCACCTGCGCGGTGCTGGTGCCCAGCGGGAAGATTGCCCTGGGCAAGCTCGCCCAGGCGCTTGTCCACGGGGCCCGGCTGCTGCAGCTCGACGGTTCCTTCGACGACTGCCTGCGGGTGGCGCGCGAACTTGCCGACACCTCGCCGGTCACCCTGGTCAACTCGGTGAACCCCTTCCGTCTCGAGGGGCAGAAGACGGCGTCCTTCGAGATCGTGGAGGCGCTCGGCCGGGCCCCGGACGTCCACTGCCTGCCGGTCGGTAACGCCGGCAACATCACCGCTTACTGGCGGGGCTACCTCGAGGAGAACAACCGGATCGCCAGCGGCCGCCCGCGGATGTGCGGTTTCCAGGCAGCGGGTGCCGCGCCCATCGTGCGGGGCGAGGTGGTGACCTCGCCACAGACGATCGCCACGGCGATCCGCATCGGCAACCCGGCCTCGTGGGGTCTCGCCGTCGAGGCGCGGGAGGCCTCCGGTGGTCTGATCGACGCCGTGAACGACCGGGAGATCCTCGCCGCCTACCGCCTGCTGGCCCGCAGGGAGGGTGTCTTCGTGGAGCCTTCCAGCGCCGCGAGCGTCGCAGGCCTGCTGAAGGCGCGGGCGGCCGGCCGGATCGAACCCGGCGAGCAGGTCGTGTGCACCGTCACGGGTAACGGGCTCAAGGACCCTGACTGGGCGATCAGCGGCGCGGCCCGGCCGGAAACGATCCGCCCGACCGTCGCGGGCGCCGCCGAGGCGCTGGGGCTGCGGCGCTCGTGACCACTCGGTTCTCCCCGCGTCCAGGCGGGACGGCAGCCTTCGCCGAGCGGGCCGGTCGGTCCGGGCCGGTCACCGCCGCCGACGGCGTGTCGCGGCGGGTCCGGGTCCGGGTGCCGGCGACCAGCGCGAATCTCGGCCCCGGCTTCGACGCGTTCGGCTTGGCATTAGGCCTGTATGACGAAGTCGATGTCGAGACGACCCGATCCGGCCTCACCGTCGACGTCGTCGGCACGGACGTCGTTGCCCGGGACGAGACGCACCTCGTGGTCCGGGCGATCCGGGCGACCTTCGACACCCTCGGCCGGGCGCAGCCCGGTCTCGCGTTGCACTGCGTCAACCGGATCCCGCACGGCCGCGGGCTGGGATCCTCGGCCGCGGCGATCGTCGCCGGGGTCGTCGCCGCCGCCGCGCTCGCGCAGCCGGACCTCGGGCCCGCCTTCGAGGCCGATGCCGTTTTCGACGCCGACGCGGACTCCGTGTCCGCGCCCGATGACGCGTCCGAGCCGGGCCCGGTGCCCGGCGCGGCGTCCGGAGCCGGCTTCTTCGGGCCTGCGGGCATGCTGCGGCTCGCCAGCGCCATCGAGGGGCACCCGGACAACGTCGCCGCGGCGCTGAGCGGGGGCTTCACCGTCGCGTGGCTGGACGGCGACGGTGCCCGGTCCCTGCGCGTCGATCCCTTCGCCGAGCTGAGACCCGTGATCTTCATCCCCGCGATACGACAGTCGACCGAGCAGTCGCGCGGGGCGCTGCCGAGCAGCGTTCCATTCGCCAACGCCGCCCGCAACCTCGGTCGGGCCGCGCTGCTGGCGTTGACGATGTCGGCAGCCGAGCCGGCCGCCGGGCAGCCGTCCCGACGTGCCGAGGCACTCCTGCGTGCCACCGAGGATCTGGTGCATCAGCCCTACCGGTTCCCCGGCGTCCCGGCGTCGGCAGACCTCGTCGGTCGGCTGCGCGGCAGGGGGATCGCGGCGGCCCTGTCCGGTTCGGGGCCATCCGTCATCGCCCTCGCCGTCGGCGGTGAACAGGCCGCGGCGGCGGTGGATGTGGCGGGTGCCGGGTTCTCTGTCGCCCCGCTGCCGGTGGATAGACGCGGTGCACGCGTCATCCGATGTCGATCCGCGGCGCCATGACCCGGTTGCCCGCGGTGGGATCCGCTGCGACGGCTGGCGCTGCGAGCTCCCGATTCGCGGTTGTGTGTCACATCGGGAAGTCCTGACGTCTCAAGGTTGTTGCCGAGGTGTCTGCCGCTGGATAGTCTGGTGACTGCACCCGCTGCCACCGCGGCGCGTGCTCGCTCCCGCCGTGCCGCTCTGGTCTCGCCAGATGGAACATGGTTCGGGGCTCCGGTGTATAAGCTTCGTCGTCGTTGCCTCGGCTCCACACCGGCACTCCCCAGGCGGGATCGGCGAGTTCGCTCGCGGCAGTCGGCCGCTGGCGCCGTACACGGGCGCGATGCTCGCCCATCCGGTGCTGTATACCCCTTCATCCGGCATGTGTGCAGGCGAAGAAGGTCCACAAGCAACGCCCGGCTCACCAGGAGCCAGTTCCTTCAGGGAAGGAAAACCTTGAGCGACACCACCAACGTGCTGCCGCAGAGCGCACGTGAGTCTGCGCCGCCCGTGACGCCTGCATCGCCCCGGGAGAGCGACTTGGCGGCGGGCATCTCGTCCGCAGACGCCATCTCGGCTGAGCCCACCGGGAACGCTGAGCCCACCGGGAACGCTGAGCCCACCGGGAACGCTGAGCCCACCGGGAACGCTGAGCCCACCGGGAACGGTGAGCCCACCGGGAACGGTGAGCCCACCGGGAACGGTGAGCCCACCGGGAACGGTGACTCGCGCGCAGGCCGTACCACCCGGACCGCTCTCCCCGCACCTTCTCCGGCCGGAGAAGGTGCGGCCGTGACCCGACGCCGCCGGCAGGGCACCGGTCTGTCCGCGATGCTGCTCCCCGAACTGCAGGCCAAGGCCTCGTCCCTGGGGATCCAGGGCGTAGGCCGGTTGCGCAAAGGCCAGCTCATCGCCGCGATCCAGAACCTGCAGAACAACGAGTCCGCGGCCGCGCCCGCCGCGGCAGCCCCAGCGACTTCTTCGGCCCTCGCGGCCTCCTCGGCCTTTGCGCCGCTCCCGGCGGAATCGGGGCCGGCCTCGTCCGCCGGACCGGTCCCGGCCGCGAGCGAGACATCTCCCGCGCCGCGGGTGTCCCGGCAGGCTGCCGGCCCGGACGGTACCGCTACCCGCACCCGTTCCCGTCGTGGGGCCTCTCGGGCGGCGGCGAGCCCCGCCGTCGAGCAGCCGACCCTGCCCGAAACGGCGGCCGGGGACACGGTCGTGGAGACCCGGGCCGGATCGGCTACGGATGCCCGGGCCGGATCGGCCGCCTCCGCCGTGGCTTCCGCCCAGCCGACCGTGTCCGCCCAGCCGGCCGTGTCCGCCCAGCCGACCGGGGCGCCCGCGTCGGCTCCGCCGGCCGCCGCGTCCCACCGTCAGACCGATGCCGGTCCCCGGAGCCGGGAGGACCGTCGGGATCGTTCCGCCGACAACGGCCGGGTGAGCGCGAGCGACCGTCAGGGCGGTGAGGCCGGTGGCGAGCGTGCCACGGCGGACCGCCAAGGCGCGGACCGTCGCTCCGGTACGGACCGTCAGGCCGCTGATCGTCCCAGCCGCGTGGACCGCACCCAGCAGGGTGACCGGTCCGGGGCAGAGCGTTCCGGCGGCGACCGGCCCGGGCAGGGGGGGCAAGGGGG
>NZ_CDWWEW010000209.1:0-9054 GCF_977966315.1 Frankia sp. CeRuru1 | reverse complement strand
GTGACGACCAGCGTGCTGTCCCCGGGATCGGCCGGCAGGCCGCCGAGGTCCACCTCGGCCCCGAGCGCCCGCAGCGTCGCGGCCGCACCCTGGTGACGTGGGGAGTCGTCGGCGTCGACGACCCGGACCCGCGCGCCGCGGGCAAGCAGTGCCCGAGCCGCGGCAAGCCCGGAGACCCCGATCCCGACGACCAGCACGGGCAGACCCGCCCAGGAGGTCGGGGTCGCGAGGTCGCCCGGGCCCTGGCCGTCGCCCGTCATGGCGTCAGCCACCTCCGTGGGAGAGGAACTCCGCGTAGAACAGGCCCAGGCCGAAGGCCACCGCGAGTCCCGAGACGATCCAGAATCGGATGATCACCGTCGTCTCGGGCCATTCGGCGAGCTCGAAATGGTGATGGATCGGCGCCATGTTGAACACGCGTTTCCTCGTCGCCTTGAAGAACGCGACCTGGATCATCACGGACAGGGTCTCGATGACGAACAGGCCGCCGAGGACGACGAGAAGCAGCTCGGTCCGACTGACGATCGCGATGCTGGCGAAGGCGCCGCCCAGCGCGAGCGACCCGGTGTCCCCCATGAAGATCTTCGCCGGGCTGGCGTTCCACCACAGGAACCCGAAACAGGCCCCCATCGCCGCCGCCGCGACCAGCGCGACGTCAAGGGGATCACGCACGAGGTAACAGCCCGCCTCGGCCGCGTGCGGCTCGCACAGGTTGCCGAACTGCCAGAAGGAGATGATGACGTACGCGCCGAACACCATCGCCGAGGTGCCGGCCGCGAGGCCGTCGAGGCCGTCGGTGAGGTTCACCGCGTTAGAGGTCGCGGCGATGATGATCCAGGCCAGCAGGGGAAAGGCGATGATGCCGACGGAGAAGCTCGTGTCCCGCACGATCGAGATGTACGTCGAGCCGGGGAGCAGCCCGGCGTCATTCTTGAACCGGACGGCCAGCAGGCCGAAGACGATCGCGACCGCGGCCTGCCCGGTGAACTTCATCCGGGCGGTGAGCCCGAGGCTGCGCTGCTTACGGATCTTGATGTAGTCGTCCAGGAAGCCGACCAGGCCGAGTCCGGTCATCACCATCAGCACGAGCAGACCCGACGCGGTGAACCCGATACCGGTCACCAGGTGGGCCAGGAAGTACCCGGCCAGGGTAGCGACGATGATGACGGTGCCCCCCATCGTGGGGGTGCCCCGCTTGGTCAGATGGCTGGACGGCCCGTCCTCGCGGATCTCCTGGCCGTATCCCTGCCGGCGGAAGAGCCGGATCACCCAGGGTGTGCCCAGCAACGACACGACCAACGCGACCATGGCCGCGATAAGAACGCCTCTCACGCGTGCGTCACCCGCGCGGGTCCGCGTGTGTGGAGCCAGCCGTCCGCCGTCATGTCCCCTCGATCCCGGCGCCGAGGACGCCGAATCTGGTCACCAACGCCTCGGCGACGCGTTCCAGACCGAAGGACCGGCTGGCCTTGACCAGTACCACGTCGTCCGGTCCGGCCTGCGCGGCCACCAGGGCCACCGCCTCGTCGGCGTCGGTCACCTCCACCGACTCCCCATCCCAGGAGCCTTCCAGCGAGGCGCCCAGGTGGATGCGGCGGGCCGCCGGACCCACCGCGATCAGTCGATCGACCCCGAGGCGGACCGCGAACCGGCCGAGCACGTCGTGCTCGGCGGCGGCGGCGTCACCGAGTTCCCCCATCGGACCGAGCACCGCGAACGCCCGGCCCTTCCCCCGCATGCCCACCAACGCCTTCAGCGCCGCCCGCATCGACTCCGGGTTCGCGTTGTAGGCGTCGTTGACGACCACCACCCCGGCCGCAGTGGTGGTCACCTCCATCCGCCACCGGCTGCGCGGGCGGGCGGCGGACAGCGCCGCGGCGACCCGGTCCGGGGACAGCCCCAGCCGGATCGCGACGGCCGCCGCGGCCAACGCGTTCGGCACCTGGTGCGCGCCGGCGAGCCCGAGGGTCACCCGGTGGTGCTCGCCGTACGCCAGCAAGTCGAACGAGGCGCGGCCCAGCCGGTCGACATCGACGGCACCGGCCCGCACGTCGGCCCGTCCGCCCTCCCCGAAAGTGATCACTTCGGCCGTCGTCCGAGCCGCCATCGCCGCGACCAGCGGGTCGTCGGCGTTGAGCACGACGGCCTCGCTCGCGGCCTCGGCAAGCTCGCCCTTGGCCGCGGCGATCCCCAGCCGGCCGTCGGCGTACTCGCCCAGGTGGGCACTGCCGACGTTGAGGACCACCCCCACCGCCGGGCGGGCCACCGCGCAGAGGGTGGCGATGTGCCCCGGGCCGCGGGCACCCATCTCCAAGACGACGAACGCCGTGTCCGGCTCGGTGCGCAGCAGCGTCAGCGGCAGTCCGATCTCGTTGTTGAACGAGCCGGGCGCGGCCACCGTCGGGGCGAGCCCGGCCAGCACGTCGGCGAGCAGGTCCTTGGTCGTCGTCTTGCCCGCCGACCCGGTCACGGCGACCACGGTGGCGGCGGCCAGGTCACGGACGTGCGCGGCGAGCGCGGCGAGCGCCGAAGGCGGATCGGGGACAATGACGGCCGGCTCGCCCACCGACCGGGCGGCGAGCACAGCGGGCGCGCCGGCGGCGACGGCGGCGGCGGCGAAGTCGTGCCCGTCGACCCGGCTGCCGGCCAGGGCGACGAACAAGGCGCCGTCGCGGACCTCGCGGGAGTCGACGACGACCGAACGCACCGTGACGCCCGGGTCGGGCACCGCGTCGAGCCGGCCGCCGGTCGCCGATGCGACCTCGGCCAGGGTCAGCGGGATCATCTCCTCTCCACCGAGGAGAGCGCGGCGCGCAGGGCGACCCGATCGTCGAAAGGGGTCACCACCCCCGCCTGTTCCTGGCCCGGCTCATGACCCTTGCCGGCGACAACGACGGCGTCCTGAGGCCCGGCCTCGGCCACGGCGGCCGCGATGGCCGCGGCGCGGTCCGGTTCGACCAGGACCGTAGCCGTAGCCGAGTCCGTAGCCGAGTCCGTGGCCGACAGCGCCGTGACCCCGGCGAGCATCTGGGCGAGGATCTCCGCCGGATCCTCCGAGCGCGGATTGTCGTTCGTGAAGATCGCAATGTCGGCGAGTGTCGCCGCGGCAGCCCCCATCAACGGGCGCTTGCCGCGGTCGCGGTCGCCACCGCAGCCGAGCACGACGATGACCCTGCCCTTCACCAGCGGGCGAACCGTCTCTAGCAGCGTCGTGACCGCGCCCGGGGTGTGCGCGAAGTCGACCAGGGCCAGGAACGGCTGGCCGGCGTCGACCCGCTCCATCCGGCCGGGCACCCCGGGCAGGGAGCCGATCCCCGCCGCCGCCGTGGCCGGGGGGACCCCGACGGCGACGAGCAGCGCCAGCGCGCCGAGCGCGTTGGCGACGTTGAAGGCACCGGGCAGCGGCACGGACAGATCCACCCGCAGCCCGTCCGGGCCCTCGGCGCGCAGCAGCGTGCCGGTCGGCCCGTAGGAGACGTCCCGGGCCGTCCAGTCGGCCGGCCCCTCGACGGCGAACGTGATCGCGCCGGGATGCCGTTCGGCGAGCCGGCGGCCCCACCGGTCCGCCACGCCAATCACCGCGACAGCGGTCCGGGCCGGGTCGAACAGGGACGCCTTCGCCACGAAGTAGTCCTCCATGGAGGAGTGGAAGTCCAGATGGTCCTGGCTGAGGTTGGTGAACACGGCCCCGGCGAAGTGCAGGGCGTCGGCCCGGTGCAGGGCCAGCGCGTGGCTGGACACCTCCATCGTGGCGGCCCCCACGCCACGCTCGACCATCGTGGCGAGCAGGGCCTGCAGGTCGCTCGCCTCCGGGGTGGTGCGGGCGGAGCCCAGCCGTTCGTCGGCGATCCGGGTCTCGATCGTGCCGATCAGGCCCGTGGTGTGGCCGGCGGCGCGCAGCCCGGCGTCGAGCAGGAAGGCCGTGGTCGTCTTCCCGTTGGTGCCGGTGACGCCGAGCAGGCGCAGCGCCGCGGAGGGATCACCGTAGATCCTCGCCGCCACCGGGGCGAGGTCGCGCCGTGGATCGTCGCTGACAAGCACCGGGACTCCCCCGGGGGGGCCGGCCGGCACGGCCGCGATCCGGCGGGCGCCCTCGGCGTCGGTGAGCACGGCGACGGCGCCGCCGGCCACCGCGGCGGCCGCGAAGGCCGCACCGTGCGCGTGGGCACCGGGCAGTGCCGCGTGGAGGTCGCCCGGCCGGACCGCACGCGAGTCGTGGGTGACGCCGTGCACGATCACGTCCGTGTCCGTGTCCGTGTCCGTGCCCGCACGCGTGCCCGACGGCGAATGTCCCGCATCCGCGAACGCCGCCGGCTCCGGGACGGGCGCCGCGGCCGCGAGCACCGCGCGCAGATCGGCGAGGCTACACGCGGGCGGGGCAGCCGGTCGAGGTGCCGGAGAGGTCACGGTCACGACCTTAGTGGGGGCGGGCACGGCCATCCCCACGGGAGCCCGAGCACGGCGGTGGTCCAGCCGGCCTTCCCCGCCCGCCACGTCCCGGCGCGGATCGCGATCATCTGTCCAGGTCGAGCAGGAGCGGTGCGGGCCTGGTGATCGGCTGTGGCACGCCGAGGGTGGTCAACGCGAAGGACATGACACGTTGGAACACGGGCGCGGCGACCTGACCGCCAAAGTAACCCTTCTTCGGGTTGTCCAGGACGATCTCCACCACCACCCGCGGATCATCCGCCGGGGCGAACCCGATGAACGAGGGAACGTAGCCCTGGTAACCGCCGTGCACCGGGTCGGGCCGTTTGGCGGTGCCCGTCTTGCCGGCCACCCGGTAACCGGGAACCTCGGCGAGCGGCGCCGTGCCCTCGTTCGTCGCCACCGCCTCGAGTATCCGGGTGAGCGTGGCCGCGGTCTGCGCGCTGACGACGCGCTGACCAGGCGGATGGGGAATCACCTTGACGACGCCGTCCGGACCGGTGATGGCGTCGACGAGCCGCGGGGTCACGCGAACACCGCCGTTCGCGATGGTCGCGTACACCGAGGCCATCTGGAGCGCCGTCGCCGACATGCCCTGCCCGTAGGAAATGGTGGCGGCCTGGCTGCCCGACCAGTCCCGGGCGGCCGGCAGCAGGCCGGTGCCCTCGCCGGGGAAGTTCAGGCCCGTACGGGCACCGAGCCCGAACGAGCGCAGCGTCTGCTCCAGCCCGATCCGCCCGACCCGCTCGGAGATCTCCACGGTGCCGATGTTGCTGGAGCGGGCCAGGACGCCAGCGGCGGTGAGATGTTCGACGCCGTGCGGCTCGGAGTCCTCGATGCGTACCCCGCCCCGGGTGATGGAAGGCGGGATGGTCATCGGGGTCTCGGAAGTGATCAGACCGCGGTCCAGCGCCGCGGCCATCGTGATCACTTTGTTGACGCTGCCGGGCTCGTAGGCGTCCCGCGTGGACCGATTGCCCAGCGCCGGGGTGTCCCGGGCGGTGATGTTGTTCGGGTCGAACTGCGGCGAGTCGGCCATCGCGAGGATGTCCCCGGTGCGGGGGTCCATCACGACGACCATGCCGCCGTCGGCCTCGGAGGTATGGACCGCGTCGGCGATCGCGTTCTGAGCGTTCCACTGGATGTCCCGCTCGAGGGTCAGGCGCAGCGAGGAACCCGGGATCGGGTCCTTCTCGCGGCTCTGGCCCGAGGGGATCTCGATGCCCGCCGGGTTCGCCTCCAGCCGGCGAAGGCCGTCGGTACCGCGCAGCACCTTGTCATACGCCAGCTCCAGCCCGCCGCCGCCCTCGAGGATGTCACCATCGCCGTGCCGCATGAACCCGATGACGTTCGCGGCCAGTTCGCGGGACGGGTAGGTGCGTCCGCGTTCCTCGGTGATGCCGATACCGCGCAGCCCCAGGGCGCTGACCTTCTCCGCCACGTCCGGAGTGAGCCCGCGGGCAAGGTAGACGAACTTGATGTGGTCGGCCGGGTCGGTGGTGAGCCGTCTGCGCAACGCCTCGGTGCTGTCGTCGAGGACCGGCGCAAGCTTCGCGGCCGTCCCCGCGATGTCCCTGACGTTCGTCGGGTTCGCGTAGACGGCCCGCAGCTCGACGTGCTGCGCGAGCGTGTGGCCCGCCCGGTCGGTGATGGCGCCGCGCGCCGCGGGCAGCACGATGGTCCGCAGCCGCTGGGCCTCGGCCTGGGCCGCGTAGGTGGAGGCGGAGAAACCCTGCAGCTGGGTCAGGCGCAGCCCGAGGACACCGAGGACCGCGCACATGAGCACGATGGACACCCGCAGCCGCCGGCGCGGGCTGCCCAGCCGGTAGGCGCGACGGACCCGGGGGTGCCGCGGCCGGCTGACCCGACCGGGACGCCGGCCCACATACCGGCGGCCCGCATACCGGCCGTCCGGATACCGGCCGTCGTGGTCCTCGTCGCCGTACTCGTCCGCACCGGGCCCGTCGCCGGCCCCCCGACCCGGATCGTCGACATCCCGCCGCAACCGACCGCCATACACGGAGGATGGCGGTGGAGGAACAAGGCGTAGCCGTCCGCGACCGCGCCGGGGGGAGCCCGGGGGCGTCGAGCTCACTGCCCGGCTCCGGCCTTTCCCGCCGCCCCGATCGCGGCACCACCGGCCGCCGGACCACTGGGCGCGGCACCATTGGGCGCGGCACCGTCCGTCCCGGTGGCGGGAAGGCGGGCGTGGGCGGTTCCGCCGGCACCGGTGGTGCCACCCGCCGTCGCGCCGGCCGCTGGCTGACCGGTCTTCCCGGGACCGCCGGTCTTCCCGGGACCGCCGGCCGGACTCGGGCCGGGCGATGCGGGCACGACGATGAGGACGGATCCGCTGCCCGGTTCCCGGGCCAGGGTCCGGGAACCAACGGGCAGCGGAGCGCCCGGCGGAAGGTATGCCGGTACCCCGCCGGGGATCATGCCGTAGCGGGAGGCCTGCGCGGCCAGCGACGCCGGATCGGAGAGCTGGTCGGCACGCACCGACAGCGACTGTTCCTCGTCCGCCAGCGCGGACGCCCGATTGCGCAGAGTGTTGGCCTGGAACGAGTTCTCCATCAACGCCAGGTTCAGCAGCAGCAGGCAGAGCAGACCAGCGCCCAGCAGGAGCAGCAGCAGCACGACGAAGGGACCCTTGCGGCCCCCGCCCGGCGCCGGCCGGACCACCGCGAGCCGCGCCCGGCTCGGCGCCCGGCGCGGCTGCGGGTCGATGGCCGGAGCGGTCGCGCCGGCCGAGCGGGCCGCGGGCCGCCCCGTCGAGGAGGTCGGGGCGCTTGTCGTCCGCCCACCGCCCCTTTGCCCGGAGTCGGGCCGCCCGGAGCCGGTCCGCCCAGAGCCGGTCCGCGCGGGGGCGGAACGCCCGGCGCGGGAGAGCGGCTGCGCGGGAGCGGTCACGATGCACCTCCGGTCGGTTTCCGGGTGTGGTCCGGGTTCGGCGCGGTACGTTCGACGGCACGCAGGCGGACGGAGGCCGCCCGCGGGTTCTCGGCCTTCTCGGTCTCGCTCGCCGGTTCCGCACCTCGGGTCAACCAGCGCAGCCTGGGGCCCGCGCCCTCGGGCACCACCGGCAGGCCCGGCGGGACCAAGGCCTCCGCATAGCCGCGCAGTTGCCGCTTGACCAGCCGGTCCTCGAGCGAGTGGTACGACAGGACGACGAGCCGGCCGGACACGGCCAGCGCGTCGAAGGCCGCGGGCAACGCCCGGGCGAGCACGTCGAGCTCGGCGTTGACCTCGATACGTAACGCCTGGAAGGTACGTTTCGCCGGATTGCCGCCGGTCCGCCGGGCCGGCGCCGGGATGGCGTCGCGTACCAGATCGGCGAGCCGCGCCGAGGCGACGAACGGGGCGACGGCCCTGGCCTGGACGATCGCACCGGCGATGCGGCGGGCGAAGCGCTCCTCGCCGTATTCCCGCAGGATGTGGGTCAGCGCGTCGGCATCGTAGGTGTTGAGGATGTCGGCGGCCGTCCTGCCCCGCGTCTGGTCCATCCGCATGTCCAGCGGCGCGTCCCGGGAGTAGGCGAACCCACGGTCGTCCGTGTCCAGCTGCAACGACGACACGCCGAGGTCGAACAGGACGCCCTGCACCACCGGATGACCGAGCCGGTCCAGGATCTCGGCCACCTCGTCGTAGACGGCGTGGACGAGCTCCACCCGGCCGGGGGCGAGCCCGTGCAGCCGCTCGCCGCTGCGCTCCAAGGCGTCGGGGTCGCGGTCGAGCCCCACCAGCCGTACGTGCGGGAAGGCCGTGAGCACAGCCGCGGCATGCCCACCGAGACCCACCGTCGCGTCCACCACGATCGCTCCGGATACCCGCAGGGCCGGGGCCAACAAAGTCAGTACACGGTCGGTCAGCACAGGCGTATGTGTGGCGTTCAGTGCTGAGCCTCCCTCGACCGCTCGTGGACCTCGTCTTCAGATGTACTGACGGGCATGGGGGCTTCATCGGCGGAAGCCACCGGGCGGCGGGCCCGGGTCGGGTGACCGAGGTCGACCGCCCTCGCGTACGTCCCGGATGCCGGCCGCCGGGGAAGGGACAGCCGGAAGGGACGGTGCGCGTGGCGAGCCCGCGGAGCACCCGGATCCATGAACCCGGGGCAGCTCAGATCACTCCGGGCAGGACCTCCTCGGACAGCTCGGCGAAGCTCTCCTCTTGGCTTTCCAGGTAGGTCTGCCACCGCTGGGCATCCCAGATCTCAATCCGAGTGTTGGCCCCATTGACCACGCAGTCGCGCATCAAGCCCGCGTAGGACCGCAGCGGAGCCGGAATCGTGATCCGCCCCTGCCGGTCCGGCACGTCGTCCGCGGCCGAGGAGAAAAACACCCGACTGTAGTCACGCAATGCCTTTGCGGTAACCGGAACAGTGCGGAGGGACTCGCTGATCCGGGTGAACTCCGCCATCGGAAAGACGTACAGGCAGCGTTCCTGCCCCTTGGTGATCACAAGCCCCCTCTCCAACTCGTCACGGAATTTCGCGGGCAGCGTCAGCCGCCCTTTGTCGTCGAGCCGCGGCGCGTGGCTGCCGAGAAACACCGGCAACCTCCTCGCCACCGCGAGGAAGACAACGACAGGTCACCCCGCGACGGTCACCCGTAAGCTGCTGTCCCCCAC
>NZ_CDWWEW010000208.1:0-9079 GCF_977966315.1 Frankia sp. CeRuru1 | reverse complement strand
CCCTCGCCCTCGCTCGCCGCGCCGATCACGCTGCCCCCGCCGATCACCCGACGAGTGTCCCACCCTCACCCACCGCACCACACCATCCCGGTACGACCTAGGGCTGCATCCGCATCCGCATCCCACTCCACGTGCAGCCAGGATCGCTCAGGGTACGGCCTGGTGAACCATCTGCCAAGAGGCCGAGCAGCATCATCGGACCGCCGGAGAGGCCGGAGATCGCGTTGCCGGGCCGGCGGGCCGCCGGGTTGGTCACGTCGTTGGCGCCGACGACCAGGGCGACATCGGCCTGCGCGAACTCGGGGTTGACCTCAGCCAGTTCCTTCATCTGCGGATAGGGAACGTGCGCCTCGGCCAGCAGCACGTTCATGTGGCCCGGCATTCTGCCGGCGACCGGGTGGATCGCGTAGCAGACGTCCACCCCGTGCTGCGTGAGCAGGTCGGCGAGCTCGACGACTTCATGCTGGGCCCGCGCCGCCGATCGGCAGCACCATCGTCACGCCTAAGCCCAGCGCGGCGTTCAGCAGTCGGGCGCCGCGGAACAGCACCGGCGCGCCACTGATCAGGCCCTGCAGCTTGCCGGCGGCCACCAGCGAGCCGGAGAAGGTCACCGCGCCGATGACGGCGTCGAGGCCGACGGTCACGGTGGTCTGACCGGAGGCCCCGGCCAGCCCGGCCGCGCCGCCCAACCGCACCACCTCGGCGAACGCGACGAGCGCCGCCGCCGACCGCGTTGAACACGCTGACCAGCTGCGGCATCGCGGTCATCCGCACGGTCCGCGCCGCGTACAGGCCGGCGCCGGATCCCAGGAGCACACCGATGATCAGGACGATGAGGCCGGTAGCGGTGATGACGCCGTCCCGGGCCGGGACCCTGCTGTCCAGGACCTTGTCCATGCAGGCGTTGACGTCGTCCAACTTCCGGCCGGAAGCGATCACCCTGGTCCGGCCGGCCCCGTGCAGCCGGAACACCTCGGCCAGATCGTTGCGGGTGCCGACGATCGATCCTTTGACCGTGATCCCCTTCAGGACCGTGTCGAAGATCGGGATGGACATCGTGCCATCCGCCGGCAGGGCCACGCAGACCAGCCGGCCGCCGCGCCGCAGCGACGCGAACGCCTGCTCGAACGAACGGGGCGACGCGGCGAGCGCGACCGCCACGTCGGCGCCGCCCAGCCGCTGGATGGCCTCGACCGGGTCGGCGGTCCGCGCGTTCACCACCTGGTCGGCGCCCAGTTCGGTGGCCAGCTCCAGCTTGGCCTCGGTGACGTCGACCCCGACGGTGAAACCACCCGCGATGCGGGCGTACTGCAACGCCAGGTGGCCCAGCCCGCCGATGCCGAACACGGCCACCGTCTCGGCCGGGGTCACCCCGGCTACCTTGACGGCCTTGTAGGTGGTCACGCCGGCGCAGGTCAGCGGCGCGGCGTCGAACGACGGCACATCACCGGGCACCGGCACCGCGTAGTCCGCGTCGGCCACCGCGTACTCGGCGAACGCACCGTCGATCGAGTAGCCGCTGTTGCGCTGGCTCTCGCACAGCGTCTCCCAGCCGCCGACGCAGTAGCGGCAGCGCCCGCAGGCATGACCGAGCCACGGGATCGCGACCCGGTCGTCGGTCGCGCGCCCGGTCACCCCGGCGCCCACCGCCTCGACCACGCCGACGCCCTCGTGACCCGGGACGAACGGGGGAGTCGGCTTCACCGGCCAGTCACCGCGCGCCGCGTGGATGTCGGTGTGGCACAGGCCGCTGGCCTCCATCCGCACCAGGATCTGCCCCGGCCCCGGCACCGGGACGTCCCGGTCCTCGATACGCAACGGTGCCCGGAAATCGGTGACAACTGCTGCCTTCATAACATCCTCCAGCCAGGGGAATCGTCGGTGGGAAATGCCGATGGACTCCGAAACCCTGGAATCTGAAACCCTGGAATCCGAGACCCTAGAACAGGCCGAGCGCGTTCTCGTCGTAGCTGACCAGCATGTTCTTGGTCTGGCTGTAGTGCTCCAGCATCATCCGGTGGTTTTCGCGGCCGATGCCGGACACCTTGTATCCGCCGAACGCCGCGCCCGCCGGATACTGGTGGTAGCAGTTGACCCAGACCCGGCCGGCCTTGATGCCCCGGCCCATCCGGAACTGGCGGGCACCGTCCCGCGTCCACACGCCGGCACCGAGCCCGTAAGGCGTGTCGTTGGCGATGGCCAACGCCTCGGCCTCGTCCTTGAAGGTGATGACAGCCAGTACCGGGCCGAAGATCTCCTCCTGGAAGACCCGCATCTTGTTGTGGCCCTTCAGCAGCGTCGGCTCGAAGAAGTAGCCGTTCGCGAACTCTCCGGCCAGCTGCGTCCGGTGCCCACCGGCCAGTAGTTCGGCGCCCTCAGCCAGGCCGATGTCCACGTAGGAGCCGATCTTTGACAGCTGCTGCGCGGAGACCTGCGGGCCCAGCATCGTCGCCGGGTCCAATGGGTTGCCCTGCTGGATCAGGCCGACCCGTTCCAGCGCCCGCGCCATGAACTCGTCGTAGATCGACTCCTGGATCAGCGCCCGGGACGGGCAGGTGCACACCTCGCCCTTGTTGAACGCATACAGCACCAGCCCCTCGACCGCCTTGTTCAGATAGGCGTCGTCGGCGGCCAGGACGTCCTCGAAGAAGATGTTCGGGGACTTCCCGCCCAGCTCCAGGGTGACCGGGATGATGTTCTGCGCCGCGTACTGCATCATCAGCCGGCCGGTCGTGGTCTCACCGGTGAAGCCGATCTTCGCGATCTTCGGGCTGGTGGCCAGGGCCCTGCCGACCTCGGCGCCGGGCCCGTTGACGATGTTGACGATGCCGGGCGGGATGACGTCCTGAATCACCTCGGCGAGCTTGAGGATCGACCACGGCGTCGGTGACGCCGGCTTGATCACCGAGCAGTTACCCGCGGCCAGCGCGGGCGCCAGCTTCCACGCCGCCATCAGCAGCGGGAAGTTGAAGGGGATGATCTGCCCGACCACCCCGAGCGGCTCGTGGAAGTGATAGGCGTAGGTCTTGCCGTCGATCTCGGAGATCGACCCCTCCAGGGTGCGCGCCGCCGCGGCGAAGTACCGGAAGTGGTCGGCGGCCAGCGGGATGTCGGCAGCCAGCGTCTCCCGCACCGGCTTGCCGTTCTCCCAGCTTTCCGTGACCGCGAGCATCTCCCGGTTGGCGTCGATCGCATCCGCCACCGCGGTCAGCACCTCGGCCCGCTCCGCCGGGGACGCGGCGGCCCAGGAGCCGGCGGCGGCGTGCGCCGCGTCCAGGGCGTCCTCGACATCCTCCGCCGCCGACCGCGGTATTTCACAGATCGGCTGCGCCGTGGCCGGGCTAAGGTTGGTCGAATATTTACCGGCCCGCGGCGGCAGCCACTTTCCGCCGATGAAGTTCTCGTACCGGTCCGTAACATGGACGATACTGCCTGGTTTTCCAGGTGGGACGTACGTCATGACAGCTTCCCGGTCTCCACCGGGCGGGCACGCCTTCCGACGTGCCCCGACCGGCACGTATGTTTCTCTGCCGAGGCCAAGCACCCCAGATCGCGCCAGTCCTGACAGCGGGTGCGGAAGGTCCTGACCCCCGATGCCGAACGGGCCGTTCCCGGGCCAGTGCCGGGCAGCCTAAGTTGATCATGCTGTTGTGCTGGGTTTTCGGGGTGCGGCGCGGTGTGGCTCGATGACCGGCGACGGCAAAGAGGGAACTGCCCGCGCCAGGGAAGCGCGGCAGGTCACGGGCCGAGGCCGGCCGGCAGACCTCGCCGGCAGACCTCAGGCGGCGAGGTCGATCACCACACGCGACGGGTTCGACAGTTCGAGCACCCGGAAGCCGACCCGATCGTCGACCCCCAGGCCGAAATGGACGTAGCCCTCGTAGTCGCCGGTCATCCGATACTGGACAAGCGCGGGAAGCCCGCCGCCGGCCTGCGGTGTGCGCAGCGTCGACCTGCCGGTCTCATCGTGGGCCACGGCCGGGAACAACACCACCTCCAGGAACGCCTGCCCCCGGAGCGGGACCGCAACGCCCTCGCCTGGCGACAGCACCTCGGCCACGTAACGCACCTCGTAGCCAGGGATCTGCCCTTGGAGCTCGATCGTCAGCCGATCGAAAGCCATCCCGCCGGCGACGTTGTGCGCGCTGCGCACTGCGACGACCGTCGCGTTACCGTACAGCGGATGCTCGACGCGGCGCGGTTCGCTCGACCAGACCGGCTCCCGCGGCGTCGCGGTTGTGGAAGGCGACGTCACCACCGGTCCACCCGGCGAGCGGGAGGACACGGACGGAGAAGGCGCCGGCGAGGTGCCGGACACCGATGGCTTCGACGTGGTGATGTCGGTGGAGCCGCCGCCACCGGTACCGCCGCCACCGGTACCGCCGCCACCGCCGCCACATCCCAGCAGCACGAGCAGCGCGCCCGCCAGCAGCGCCACCGCCCCGATCCATCGCCGGCCCGTTGTTGTCCGCACCTTCATGTAACTCACCTCGCCGCCCAGCTCACCTCGCCGTCCCGGGTGGCCGAAAGGGACCTTCGGCAGGGGGACGGTCGGGTTAACGTCCCCCCGAGCAGGTGAGCCGGAAGCACCACGGAGCGCCGGCACGGCTCGAACCGATGGGAGATCTGATGTGCGTGAGCTCAGCTCCCGGGGTAGCGGGTGGACCAGGCCGGGGTGGCCGCGCCGAAGGCGTCGGAGACGGTCGCGGTGTTCTCGATCTCGGTTACCAGATCGTCCGCGACCTGCCCGACCAGCTCATAGCCCGCCAGCTCCTTCAGCCAGGCTGCCGGCAGTGCCGGCTCACCCAGGGCGGCGCCAACGAGGTTCCCGCAGATCGCGCCGGTCGAGTCGCTGTCGCCGGAGTGGTTGACCGCCGCGAGCAGCGCCGTCTGCGGATCGTCGGGCGCCGCCACCGCGCAGTACACCGCGATCGCCAGCGCCTCCTCGGCGACCCAGCCGGCGCCCAGCGATTCCACGCGTTCCGCTGTGGGCGCACCGTCCGCTGCCGTTCCGAGAGCCGCCCGCAGAGCTCTGGCCACTTCCTTGCCGTCGCGTTCGGCCGACAGGCGGCCGAGGGCCGATGCGGTGGCCTGGGTGATGCTCGCGCCGTCCACCATCGCGGCGACGATCCACGCGAACGCGCCTGCGGCGAGGTACCCGGAGGGATGACCGTGGGTGAACACGGCGCATTCGACCGCATGGTCGAAGGAGGTTTCCGGGCCCCGCCGGAGCAGCCCGAACGGGGCCGAGCGCATCACCGCCCCGCACCCCTTGCTGTCGGGGTTCGCCGGCCGCGCGAGCGTGCCCATCTCGGGGCGCCCCAGCCCGGACAGGCAGGCGTTCCCCGGAGCGCGCCGGGCATACATCAGCTGCTGCGCCGCCAACCAGCCGTCCATCTCCCCGGCGGCCGGACCGGTCCGCCGCTGCGTCGTGAGCCAACGCTGGTAGGCGCGCCACAGCACCGCGGGCGGATCGGCGATGCCCCGGGAGCGGCTGCGGACCGAGGCCCGGATCAGACCCTCCACGGTAAACAGCGTCATCTGGGTGTCATCTGTAAACGGAGCGTGTACCCCGTAGGCGGCCGTGAGGCCGATGACCCCCGCCGTCCCGTACTCCCGTCGGATCTCGTCAAGCGACTGGAATTCGATTGCCGCACCGAGCGCGTCTCCCAACGCCCCGCCCAGCAGGCAGCCCCGGACCCGGTCCTGGTAGGAGAGGCCGGAGTTCGCATCGTCCGTGGGCGCCGCCGCACGCCGCTCTGATGGCCACAGGCTGACCGCGAGCCCCACGGCGGACCGGGCGGCCGGGGCGGCCAACAGACGTTCCTTGGTTCCGGCGGCGGCTCCCTGGCTCTCTTCCGGGGCTTCGAGATCGGCGGCGGCGGCTAGTTCGGCGGCGGTCATGCGTTGGCGGGCCAGTGCCCGGCCCGACCTGCTGAGAATGACACCCTCGGCGGCCAGAATCTCCCGTGGATCGTCGGTGCGTTCCGGATCGGGCCAGCGGAAGTCCGGGGAGATGGAACCGTTCAGGAGCAGGACGCGGTGGGCGTTGGAGATCCGGGCACTGGCCAGCTTGGCTCCCACCGCGACGGCGTGGGACCCGATCACCTCCGCGACGTCGGAGTAACTGGTCCAGCGGCCGGGCGGGATCGCAGCCAGTACCCGGATCATCAGGGTCCATCGCTGGTCCTGGGGTGGCGGGACCACGGACTCGTCCGGGCCGGGCCAGATCTTCACGATCCGCTCGGCGAGCGCCCGGCCGCGATTTTGGATCTCCTCCCGACCCCACCTGTCCTGACCGGCGATTTCTCGGTTCATCGCCAGCCCGCTGTCGGCCAGCAGCTTCTTCTTCTCGGTGAACTCGTGGTCGGCGAGTTTCGGATTGTAGGCGGTGAGCGTCAGATTGCCCAGAGTATGGACGAGCCTGCGGTGCAGCTCGTCGCGCGTCTCACCCTCGTGGGCATCGGCGTCGAGAACCGCTTTCCATCCCGGTCTCGCCAATGACTGGGGGAGGATGTGTTCAACCGTCAGCTTCACGCCCCAGTCGACCGGTTCGAGATGCTCGTAGTCCTCTTCCAGGCCGCGCAACACATAGGTGCGCTGAGGGCCGCGCCCGGTCCAGTAGAAGGGATTGAGCAGGACGGCTTCCTTCACAAGCTGATCGGTCGGGAACTTCTTACGCGGGCCGGAGAGAACCCGCGTGATCGCGGCGGCGGTCGGCGTCTGGTCGCCGAGCTCCTTGACGAGCGACATGAGGATGCGGTTGCTGTTGGCGCTCGCGATGCCGACCAGCATCCGCCGCACCAGGTAGCTCTCCACCACCCGGAGTGCCGCGGCGGCCTCGGTGGCGTCGAGACGGTCATTCGCATGCGCGATCAGCACGTGTAGGACGGTCGGCCGGACGACGTCCGCCCCCCACCGGCGCAGCCGGTGTAGGGCCTGCCGCAGGACCGGGTCCTCCTCCCGGTCCGGATCGAGAATCCGGCTGAACAGCAGGGCCTTCGCATGCAGCTCGGAGATCCACCGCTCGATGGCGTCCTCGTCCGGCAGCGTCTGGAGATACTGCCGCTGCGACTGGTACACGGCCTCCTTGGTGGCACGGTCGTCGCCGCGGAGCACGAGGTCGAGCCAGACCAGATCCTCCAGTCTGTCACCAAGCAGTTCCTGGAGTGGGAACCACCGCCAGTCGTACACCCGGTCCGCTCGGGTGGGTAGCCGCATGAACAGGTAGTTGCGCAGCAGGTCCGCCTGGGTGAGCCGGCGGCCGGTGTGGTTGAGCGATTCGAAGATGCGGTAGACGTCGTCGTCGACATGCGCGGCGATCTCCACGATTGCGAGCTGACCGACCATGGCCTGCTCGATCAGTGCTGCATCCAGCGGGTCGTCGGCGTCGCGCAACGCGGCGAGTTCCTTGCGGAAGAACTGGTATGCGTCGCCAATCCCGGCCCGGCCTCCTGCCTCCGGCGACTGCTCGACGAGAGCGGTCCAGGCGGTCCGGTCGGCTCGCGTCGGTAGCAGGGTGTAACGTTCGGTTCCGGCCGCGTACCTGTTCATGAGGTACAGATCGTCGATCTTCGCCGCGAGCATCTGATCGTCATCTCGGACATGATCGCGGATCGCGCAGAGCAGGATGCTCAGCGCCGTCAGCCGTTGCTGACCGTCCACCACCAGCCAGATCGCCACTCCGGCTGGCGTCGTCGACGGGCTCGGCGCGAGAACCAGCGAACCTAGGAAGTGCGTTGCCGCTGGACCGGCGGCGGCCACGCTCGTGATGTCGGCCCAGAGTTGCCGCAGGTTGGCGCGTTCCCAGCTGTAGGGGCGTTGATACAACGGGACGACATACTGGCACTGACCCTGGAGGAGTTCACCCAGAGTAGTTTCGTTCGCCTTCACTGCCGCTCTCCGCCCTGCCTGTTTAGCCGAATCCGAACCGTTTTGCCACTCACCGTCGGAAAAGACTATCGGAGGCGGCGGATCCGCCCACCGGGTCCGTGCCTGGCCGTCGCCGCGGGCCGGCATGAGAAACTGGCGGCCGCGGACGAATCCCCATACCCCAGGTCAGCGCGGTGCCTGTTCCTCCCGTGGCGCGCCCGATCCCGGCCGGGTCCGGCGAGGACCGGCCAGGTGCCCACGGCGCTGCGGCGCCACGGCGTGCCGAGCGGTGTTGATCGGCCCCGGACCGATTCGGTTGAGGATGGTCCGGTCGAGGCATGAGTGGGACGGGACCGGTCCGGCGTGCTGGAGGGGGTGGCATGGCAGCGGGTTCTGGAAGTTCCGGCGCGACCGGAGGCAATGGCACCGTCGATGGTCATGGTGCCCTCGATGGGCATGGCGTCCTCAGCGGGCATGGCGTCCTCAGCGGGCATGGCGCCGTCAACGGTCAGGGAGGTTCGGGTGCCTTCGGTGGTTCGGGTGGTTCCGACCCGTCGGGTCACGTCATTGTCTGCGGGCTGAGCAACCTGGGGCTCCGGCTCGCCGAACAGCTCCGGGCGTCGGGTGTGACGGTGGTGGCCATCGACGATCGGGTCGCCCCCGCCACCCGGCGCAGGGTGGAGCGGTGGGGCGTGCGGGTCCTGGTGGAGAGTACCCGTGGCGCCGGGGCGCTGCGCGAGGCCGGCATCGCCGCGGCGCTCGCGGTCGTGTCCTGTCACGAGACGGACCTCGACAACCTGGGCACAGCGCTGGTCGCGGCCGAGACGGCCCCCGGTGTCCGGCTCGTCGTGGCCATCAGTAACCGCCAGCTCGGCGACCAGCTCGCGGACGCGCTCAGCCAGGTCCGGGTGCTGAACCGGGCCGAGCTCGCGGGGCCGAGCTTCGTCGAGGCGTGCGTCCGCTCGGACGTGACGCACGCCTTCCCGATGGACGAACGGTCCGATGCCGAGGTCTTCGCGGTGATCGAGGAGTCGATCATAGGCCGGCATGCCTTCCGGGCCCGCTATGGCGATCTGACCCCGATCTCGCTGCGCCGCGCGGGGGAGCGCCTCCCCGAGCTCTGCCCGCCCCGCGACGTCTCGCTGCGCCCCGGCGACCGGCTGACGCTCCTCGGGCGGCTGTCGGAGTTCCATGAGCGGGGCATGAC
>NZ_CDWWEW010000207.1:0-9080 GCF_977966315.1 Frankia sp. CeRuru1 | reverse complement strand
CCGTTCCCCCGTCCCGCCCGGGCCGTTACCCACCATGCGCTCGCTCGCGTTCCCGGGGGACTACTTCCTGGAGCTGTGAGGATGGGGGGGATGCGATCGGTTTCCCATGTCTACCCGGGCGATCTCACGTTCCGCCGTGCGACCAAGGCCGACGTCGCGGCGATCGTCGAGCTCGTCGAGTCCGCGTACCGGGGGGAGCCCAGTCGCGCGGGGTGGACCACCGAGGCCGATCTGCTCGCCGGGCGGCGGACCGACGCCGCCGCGGTCGGCGCGGCACTGGCGGCGCCGGACAGCGTGGTCCTGCTCGCGCAGGACCCGGACGGAACCCTCCTCGGCTGCTGCCACGTGGAACGACGGGTCGAGCCACCGGCCCGGTCGGAGCACGCGGCGACCGCGGCGACCGAGGTGACCCGGTCGGGGCATACCACCCGCGGGCAGGCTGACGCGGAGCGGTGTGGCCCGGATGCATCACCGTCGACCGGGTCCTACTTCGGCATGTTCGCAGTAAGCCCGACCCGCCAGGGCAACGGGCTCGGCGACACGCTGCTGCGGCTCGCCGAACGGCACGCCGTGACGGCCTGGTCCGCGGCCTGGATGGACCTGCTGGTCATCGCCCAACGGGCCGAACTGATCGCCTGGTATCAGCGGCGCGGATACGTCCTGACCACCAGAACGAGCCCGTTCCCCTACGACGACGAACGGTTCGGCCGGCCGCTGCGACCGGATCTCTACTTCGCCGTCCTCCGCAAGAGGTTCGGCGACCGCCCGGGGTTCAGCGACCGCTGAGCGTGCCGGACCGTCCGTGCCGGACCGTCAGCGCGTCTCCGGCGAGGTCGACGACCACCGCGGAACCGTCGTCGACCTCGCCGGCGATCATCTCCCGCCCGATCCGGGTCTCCACCTCGCGTTGCAGGTAGCGGCGCAGCGGGCGGGCGCCGTGGACTGGGTCGTAGCCCTGACGGGCGATGAACATCCTGGCCGGCTCGGTGATGTCCAGGGTGATGCGCCGATCCGCCAATCGGGCCCGCAGGTCGTCCACCAGCAGGTCGACGACCCGCTCGATCTCGGGCAGGGTCAGCGGGGAGAACAGCACGACTTCGTCGACCTGGTGAAGGAACTCGGGCCGGAAGGCCCGGCGCAGGTCGCCCGTGATCCGAGCGCGGACCTCGGGCCTGGCCGTCCCGTCGGCGTCCGGACCGCCCGTGAGCCGTTCGGACCCCACGCCGGAGGCCAGGATGACGACGGTGTCGCGGAAGTCGACGGTGCGTCCCCGGGCGTCGGTGAGCCGACCGTCGCCCAGGACCTGCGGCAGGACGTTGAGGACGTCGGCGTGTGCCTTCTCGATCTCGTCGAACAGCACCACCGCGTAGGGCTTGCGTCGTACCGCCTCGGTGAGCTGCCCGCCCTCGACGGGCCCGGTCTGGCCGGGTGGGGCGCCCAGCAGCCGGCCGACGCTGTGCCGCTCCTGGTACTCGCCCAGGTCGATGCGGATCAGACTGTCCTCGGAGTCGAACAGGGCCGTCGCCAGGGCCCGGGCCAGCTCGGTCTTCCCGACCCCCATCGGCCCGAGGAAGAGGAACGACCCGATCGGGCGGCGCGGGTTCCCGATGCCCGCGCGGGCCCGGAGCACCGTGTCGGCGACGAGCCGCACCGCCTCGTCTTGTCCGACGACCCGGGCGCGCAGGACCTGGTCGAGGCGTCGCAGCTTCTCCCGTTCCCCCTCGAGGAGCCGGGCCACCGGGATCCCCGTCCAGCGGGAGACCAGATCGGCGATCTCGTCGGCGGTCACCATCTCGCGCAGCAACCGGTGGCCGCCCCGCCGGGGGGTGAGCCGTTCGGACTCGTCGGCGAGCCGCCGGTCCAGTTCGGGCAGGCGGGTGTGGCGCAGCTCCGCCGCGGTCGCCAGGTCGTGTGCCCGTTCGGCCTCCTCGGCCCGCCGCCGGGCCTGTTCGATCTCCTCCCGCAGCCCCCGGACCCGCCGAATGGCCTGGCGTTCGGCCTCCCACCGCGCGCGCATCGCGTTCGCCGCGGCCCGCACGTCGGCGAGCTCCCCACGGAGCTGGTCCAGCCGGGCGATGCTCGCCGGATCGGATTCCTGCGCGAGCGCGGCCTCCTCGATCTCCAGTCGGACCACCTTGCGGGTGATCTCGTCGAGGGCGGTCGGCATCGAGTCGATGTCGGTGCGCAGCATGGCGCCCGCCTCGTCGACGAGGTCGATCGCCTTGTCCGGCAGGAAACGGTCGCTGATGTACCGATGGGACAGCACCGCAGCCGAGACCAGCGCCGCGTCGGCGATCCGAACCCCGTGGAAGATCTCCAACCGTCCTCGCAGCCCGCGCAGGATAGAGATGGTGTCCGTCGCTGATGGTTCATCGATTATGACGGTCTGGAGTCGGCGTGCGAACGCGGGGTCGGACTCGATCTGCCGGCGGTACTCCTCGAGTGTCGTCGTCCCGATCAGGTGCAGGTCGCCGCGGATCAGTAGCGGCTTGAGCACGTTGCCGGCATCCGTCGTCCTCTCGGCGGCACCCGCCCCCAGGACGGCGTGCAGTTCGTCGACGAACAGCAGGATCCGCCCCTCGGACGCCGTGACCTGGGCCATAACCGCCTTGAGTCGTTCCTCGAACGCACCGCGGTGCGCCGTCCCGGCCGCCAGCGCGCCCAGGTCGAGCTGGAACACCCTCCTGTTCCGCAGGCTGTCCGGAACGTCCCCGCGGAAGATCCGGTCGGCGAGGCCCTCGACGATCGCGGTCTTGCCGACTCCGGGGTCGCCGAGCAGCACGGGATTGTTCTTCGTCCGGCGGGACAGGATCTGGATCACTCGGCGGATCTCGGCGTCCCGCCCGATCAGGGGGTCGAGGCGGCCGTTGCGGGCGTCGGCGACGAGGTCGCGTCCGTACTTCTCCAGCGCGTCGTCCGTGGCCGTCGGCGAGGCGGAGACGATGCGCCGGTCTCCGCGCACCCGGGTCAGCGCGATGAGCAGGCGTTCCCGGGTCAGACCCTGCTCGTGCAGAATCCGGCCGGCCGGTGTCGTGGGTCCCTCCTCGAGCAGGGCCAGCAGCAGGTGCTCGACCGAGATGTACTCGTCGCCCAGGCGGTGTGTCTCCCGTTCGGCGGCGTCGAGGGCCCTGGACAGACGCTGCGTCATGTACACCTCGCCCGGTCGGACCCCCGGTCGGACCCCCGGTCCGGACACCCGCGGTCTGCGCTCCAGCTCCGCCTCCACCGCACTGGTGAGGGCGGGTGGGGTAGCACCCGATGCGACCATGAGGCGCGGGACCAGTCCGTCCGGCTGCTCGACGAGCGCGGCGAGCAGATGTTCCCCGTCGACCTCGGTGTGGCCGAACCGCATCGCCCTGGTCTGGGCCGCCTTCAGCGCGTCCTGGGCGCTCTCGGTCAGCTTGGTCGACTTCATCGGTACTCCTCGCCGGGGCCGGCACGGCCGGGGCCGTCGCGATGGCCGCGGATGCGCTGTTCGAGTTCGTCGATGCGGTCGCGCAGGTCCAGCACGACGCCGGTGGCCGCATAGGTAATGCCGAGGTCGCGGCGCAGCCGTTCGATGCGCACCGCCTGCCCGACCGCGCAGACCGGCAGCCACCACTGCCCCGCCTGGCCGACGCGCACGTCGAGCAGGCCGAGGGCGACCAACCGGCGGACGATGTCCGGGCCCAGCCGGGTGCGCAGGCAGAAGGAGTCCAGCCCGAGAAGATCCAGACCGGGTTCGACGCCGCCCAGGTGGGTGATCCCGGTGACCGGGACGGTCGGGACGGTCGGGTCGGGATCGCTTCCGGCTGCCCTTCCCACGATTACCTCCTGCTGATGGATGCCTCCTGCTGATGGGCCGATCCGGTGGTCCCCCGCCCACCTGGGGATGTGGAGGGCCGGTCCGGAGGAGCACACCGCCCGTGCGGCGGAGACCGGGCCTGGGCGCGGGTACGGTCGAGCCGGATCATCTCCGGGTAGCGGTCCGATTACCCATGTGGTCGTAGGCCGGACCCGGTTACCCATGTGACCGTAGGTCGAACCCGATGGCGTTCGCAACCAGAGGTGACGACTCCACGACGGATAGGTGTGGTCTCCGGGGATGGCCGCGCCCGCCATGCGCCCACGGGCACGACGTCCGATTTCCGCCAGCATGCGAGACGGGACTCGTCGAGAGTAGGTGGAGTGATGACGGACCAGAGCCGCTACGAGGCGCTGCGCAGCCGGGACGCGCGCTTCGATGGCGCGTTCTTCTTCGCCGTCACCACTACCGGCATCTACTGCCGCCCGAGTTGTCCAGCCGTCACGCCGAAGCGAGAGAACGTCCGGTTCTTTCCGACGGCCGCGGCGGCGCAGGGCTCGGGCTTCCGGGCGTGCCGGCGGTGCCGTCCCGACGCGGTGCCCGGCTCGGCCGAATGGAACGTTCGCGCCGACGTGGTCGGCCGTGCGATGCGGCTGATCGGCGACGGCGTGGTCGACCGGGAAGGTGTCTCGGGGCTCGCGGCGCGCCTGGGCTACAGCGTGCGGCAGCTTCAACGGCAGATGAACGCGGAGGTGGGCGCGGCACCACTCGCGCTGGCCCGTGCACAGCGGGCGCATACCGCGCGGGTACTGCTCCAGACCACCGACCTGGCGGCGACGGGCATCGCCTTTGCGGCCGGGTTCGCGAGCGTCCGGCAGTTCAACGACACCATCAGGATGATCTATGCCGCCACGCCGAGCGAACTGCGGGGCGGGCGCCCGGCGCGTCCGCGCGGCCCTGGCGGACGCCGCGGCCTGGCGGCCCTGGCGCTCCTACGCCATGCACCATCTGTGGGGGGCCGGGAGCGGAGGACCATCGTCGGGTCAGTCGCCGGACCAGTCACGAGTCGACGACGGCACCGGTCCGCGGAGGATCGATGGCACGGGAAAGGATGACAGCCGATGACCGTCTACACGACCCTGGACAGCCCGCTGGGCGAGCTGCTGCTGGTGGGAGAGGAACTGGTGGGAGAGGAATCGGGCGGCGTGGCGGGCGGGACCGCCCTGAGCTCCCTGTCCATGCCTGAGCAGAGGGGATCCGTGACGGTGGCGCCGCACTGGCGGCGTGCCCCGAGGTCCTTCACCGAGGCCGCCCGGCAGATCGAGGAGTACTTCGCCGGCGAGCGCCGGGTCTTCGAGTTGGAGTTCCTCACCCATGGCACTGCGTTCCAGGAACGGGTCTGGCGGGCGCTGGAGGCCATCCCGTACGGGACGACGACCAGCTACGGCCGCCTCGCTGAACGGACCGGCGCCGCCCGCGGCGACGTGCGGGCCGTGGGCGCCGCGGTCGGCGCGAACCCCCTGCTGCTCGTGCGTCCCTGCCACCGCGTGATCGGAGCCGACGGCACCCTGCGCGGCTACGCGGCCGGACTCGCCCGCAAGGAGGCGCTGCTGCGCCATGAGGGGGTACTCGCGCCGATGTTGGATGCGCCGATGTTGGACGCGGCGGCGGCCTGGTCGTGACGGGTACTACTGGCCTGGCCATGACGGGTACCGGCCGGCTACCGTCACCGGACGATGTCGACTGGGCGCCGATCGGAGCAGAGCTGGACGTGGTGGGCTGCGCGCTCACCCCTGGGATCCTCACCCCGGCGCAGTGCCACGCCCTCGCGGAACTGTACGACGAGACGCGGCACTTCCGCTCCACGGTCGACA
The DNA here is from genome assembly GCF_977966315.1 of Frankia sp. CeRuru1. Lineage (NCBI taxonomy): Bacteria > Bacillati > Actinomycetota > Actinomycetes > Frankiales > Frankiaceae > Frankia > Frankia sp. CeRuru1. The sequence goes on along the minus strand of NZ_CDWWEW010000207.1, from coordinate 3,422 downwards.
TGGCCCGGCACCGGTTCGGGTCAGGAGAGTACCGATACTTCGGCTATCCGCTCCCAGAACTGGTCCAGCGGCTGCGCGAGACGCTCTACCCGCACCTGCTGCCCGTCGCCCGGGATTGGGCCGGTCGACTTGGCCGGCCGGCCCCGTGGCCGGACACCCTCGGCTCCTGGCTCGGCCGGTGCCACCAGGCTGGGCAGACCAGGCCGACGCCGCTGCTGCTGCGTTACGGCCGGGGTGACTGGAACGCGCTGCATCGCGACATCTATGGGGAACTCGTCTTCCCGCTCCAGGTCGTCATCGGCCTCGACGTGCCGGGCGAGGACTACACCGGCGGGGAGTTCCTGCTCGTCGAGCAGCGCATGCGCGCCCAGTCCCGCGGAACCTCCCTCGTCCTGCCGCAGGGGCACGCGCTGGTCTTCACGACCCGGGACCGGCCGGTGCGCTCCGCCCGCGGCTGGTCCGCCTCGGCGGTGCGCCACGGGGCGAGCACCGTCCGCTCGGGCCGGCGTCACGCCCTCGGCCTGGTCTTCCACGACGCTGCGTGACGCATCTACCCAGCAGTGGGAGCCAGTAGTGGGAGCGGTTGTGTGGCCGGGCTGGTAGGGCTGGTAGGGCCGGTAAGGCTGGCGACTGCCGGCGGGATGATCATCAATGCCATCGCCTCGGTGGGGGCAGCACGCCTGGCCGGGGAACGCCGTCTACGCGGCGACGAAGGCCGCGGGAGGCGGCCTGGGCGATGGTTCAGCGTGCCGCGCCAGGCGCGTCGTTCGCCTGGGCGAACGAGTTTGGGGGGAGCTGGACACGGTTTTCGGGGGCGAAAGCGTATCCAGCTCCCCTGGACGCCTGCGAAGCGCCGCCGTGTCTCCTCGATGCTTTTGTCGACCTCGGCGTGGCTGATCTGGTCGGTGAAGGCGAGACGCTGGAGGGTGAGGTGCAGTCCTTCGGCCGGTACTGGGTCGAGGACGGGCAGGCGTAGCCGGTCCAGGCTGGCGAAGCGGACCCAGTCGTCGACGACTGGGTCCGCGGTGCGCGAGGTGGTCAACCTCGCTGTCAGCGACACCGCTAGGGACGGCTCGCGGGCAGCAGTGGCGCGGTGCGCAGCAGCGCCAGCAGCGGCCGGACCTCGTCGGGCACCGGCTCGGAGAACGTCCGCACCGCGTGCTCCCCGGGCCGGTCGATCTCCAGGGTGTAGACGAACCGGTCCGCGCCGATGTCGTGCCGCTCCCGGGCCTCGGTGGAACCCCGGGGCGTGGTGGAACCCCGGGGCGCGGTGGAACCCCGGGCCTCGGTGGAATCTACCTGACCGGCATCCGCGGCGTCCGTTGTGGCCGCGAGATCGCCGTGATGCACCGCCTCGCGGGCCAGGCGGCGCAGGTTCTCGGCCTCCTGCTTACTGAGATCGGCCGTGTCCAGACCGCGGCGCACGCTGCGCCCGAGAAGCCCACCGGAACGCTCCAGCACGACCCGTACACGTTCCGCGGTGCGCGCCATGAGCCATATTGTGCGCCGTCAGCCGTCAGCCGTCACACGCGCCGGGCGTACATGATGACGGCGACGCCGAGCAGGCAGATCGCGGCTCCGGTGAGGTCGTAGCGGTCGGGTCGGAAGCCGTCGACGGTCACGCCCCAGAGCAGGGAACCGGCGACGAAGACCCCGCCGTAGGCGGCGAGGACCCGGCCGAAGTGCGCGTCCGGCTGGAGGGTCGCGACGAAGCCGTAGGCGGCCAGGAACCCGATCCCGAGCCCCACCCAGACCGGCCCGCGGTGCTCGCGCACGCCCTGCCACACGAGCCAGGCACCACCGATCTCCGTGACCGCGGCCACCATGAACAGCAGCAGAGACCGGACGACGCCCACGTGCTTCACGATAGTCAGTATCCTCCCGGCATCGTCATCTTCCCGGCATCGTCCTGCGGCCTCGGAATCCTGTGGCCGGAATCTCGTCGTTACCTCGCCCGTGTTTTCACCCCGTCCGCACCGCGTAGTGTCGCACGGGTACACCGCTCTTTTTCGATGGTTTCCGATGGTAGGACGTCCTGTGATCTTCGGGTGGGGGAAGGGTGCTCGGTATGAATGTCGTACGGGATCCGGAACTGATTACCGGCGGGCCGATGCCGCGGCTCGAACCGGATTCGGTGGGCGGTCCCGCTCCGCATCATTTTCCCGGTGCGTTCGGGGAGAACACCTCGCCCGCGGCGGGTGAACTCGACGATGGCGGCATCCGACTGCTCGCCCCCGATGGTTCGCTGGTCACCGATTCTCGGTTCTCGGTGCTCGCCGACCACGAGCTGCGCATGGAGTTCTACACCTCCATGCTCCTGGCCCGCCGGCTGGACGAGGAGGCCACGGCCCTGCAACGTCAGGGTGAGCTGGTCCTGTGGATTCCGCTGCGGGGGCAGGAGGCCGCGCAAGTCGGATCCGCCGCGGCCGCGCGTCCCCGGGATTACCTCTTCCCCAGTTACCGGGAACACGCGGTCGCCTGGCACCGCGGTGTCCCGGCGGTCGAGGTGATTCGGCTGCTGCGGGGAGTGAGTCACGATGGCTGGGATACGCACCGTCACAATATGGCTAATTACACGATTGTTCTGGCGGCCCAGACGCTGCACGCCGTCGGTTTCGGGATGGGGGTGCTCCTTGACGGCGCCGCCGGCACCGGCACCGGCGGCACTGGCGGCACCGGCACCGACACCGGCGACACCGATACCGACCTGGCGGTGATGGTGTATCTCGGTGACGGTGCGATGAGCCAGGGTGATGCCAACGAGGCATTCGTGTGGGCGGCGAGTTTCGGTGCGCCCGTCGTCTTCTTCTGCCAGAATAATCAGTGGGCGATTTCCACGCCGAGCCGGCGGCAGTCCCCGGTGTGGTTGGCCCGCCGGGCCGACGGGTTCGGCTTCCCCGGCCTGCGCGTCGACGGTAACGACGTGCTCGCGGTGCATGCGGTGACCACCTGGGCGCTCGACCATGCGCGCAGCGGTCGCGGCCCGGTGCTCATCGAGGCCAACACCTACCGGATGGCCCCGCATACCACCTCCGACGACGCGACCCGCTACCAGCCGCCGGAGGAGATCATCGCCTGGCAGGCCCGGGATCCCATCGAGCGCCTCCGTCGGCTGCTCGCCGCCGATGTTGAGGCCGGCTGGTTTGACGAGGTCCGCCGGCGGGCCGACGCCGCCGCGGCCGATCTGCGCCGGGACACCCTCGCCCTCGACCCGCCGGACCCCTCCTCGATGCTCGACCATGTCGCCGCGGAGGAGACGGCCGATCAGCGCCGGCAACGGGAGTGGTTCGCCGCGTACCGCGACTCGTTCCTCTGAGGATGATCTGAGGATGACGGGACTCGTTTCTCTGCGGGTGGCGGTCATATCCTCGCCGGGTAAGGGAAGGACGTTCCGCCACCAGCGGCGAGGAGCTCCCCATGCG
>NZ_CDWWEW010000206.1:0-9081 GCF_977966315.1 Frankia sp. CeRuru1 | reverse complement strand
ATCCCTGCCGGCGCCAGCACGCCCGCGCGCGGTCGTGATCGACGCGCCCGACCCGCGGGAACAGCCGCGAAGGCGGCGAGCGCGAGGACCGGCATGGCGAGTTGGCCGGCGTCGGTGAGATACCCGGCATCCGTCGCGGTCCGCCCTCCGACCGATGCCCCATCCCAGCGGTGCAGCATCCATCCGGCCTGTCCGACCGTCCAGGTCGTCAGCGCGAAGGACAGCCATACCAGCCAGCGGCCCCGTACTCGACCGAGACGGCGACCGGCCCGGGCACAACTTAGTGTCGCGGTCAGGCCCGCGGCGATCGCGGCGGCGTCGACGAGCATCCCTCGTCCCGTCCTCCTCCCCCTGCGCCGGCCGCCTGGGGCAGTCGGCCACCTGGGGCAGAGGGATCCGACCGGACCACGGAAACGGCCGGCTACATCACGACAAGATACAAACGAGCGCGACGGCGCCCCTCGGAACCGTAACGCGTGATCGCTATATCACAAAGAGTAGGCGGATACCTCGCGTGCCGCGCGGTCTCTGCCAGCGTCCGGATCGGGGTCAGACCGGCGATACGGGTCCCATCCGGCCCCCGCTGCCAGAGATGCCGGATCGACGCTGCCGAGTCCATCGGGGGCTGGCACCATCTACAGGCATGAGCGAGCTGCTGGCGACCCATCCTGAACAGCCTCAGCGCAAGGCCCGCAGTGGCCTGCTCGAGCCTCTGGAGGCGCCGCGCCAGCCGGCGCCGTCCGACCTGCCCGCCGGCCGCTTCATCAACCGGGAGGCGTCCTGGCTCGACTTCAACGCCCGGGTCCTCGCGCTCGCCGAGGACGTGTCCACGCCCCTGCTGGAGCGCGCGAAGTTCCTGGCGATCTTCGCCAGCAACCTGGATGAGTTCTTCATGGTCCGGGTCGCGGGGCTGATGCGACGCGAGGCGACGGGACTGGCCGTCCGTTCCGCCGACGGGCTGACCTCCCGGGAACAACTCGATCTCATCAGCAAGATGACGGCCGAGCTCGCCCAGCGGCATTCGCGGTGCTTCACCGACGAGGTGGGGCCGTCGCTGGCCCATGCCGGGATCAGCATCCGGTTCTGGTCCCAGCTGACCGAGACCCAGCGTGATCAGCTGCACCACTATTTCCACGAGCAGATCTTCCCGGTGCTCACCCCCCTCGCCGTCGATCCGGCGCATCCCTTCCCCTACATCAGCGGGCTGTCGCTCAATCTGGCCGTCCAGGTCCGTGAGCCGGGCGGGGAGGTCGACCGCTTCGCCCGGGTGAAGGTGCCCCAGAACGTTCCTCGGCTGATCCCCGTGGCGGTGGAGCCCACGGGCACGACCGGTGTCCCGGGGGGCTTGGCCCCCCAGGCGAGCGCATGCTTCGTCCCGCTGGAGGAAGTGATCGCCGCCCATCTCTCCCAGCTGTTCCCGGGCATGGAAGTGATCGACTCCCATCTGTTCCGGGTCACCCGCAACGCCGACCTCGAGGTCGAGGAGGACGAGGCGGAGGATCTGCTCCAGGCCCTGGAGCGCGAGCTCGCCCGGCGCCGGTTCGGTCCCGCCGTCCGCCTGGAGGTGGACGCCGACATCGATGATGATTTGCTCATCCTGCTGATGCGGGAGCTGGAGATCACCGAACGCGAGGTACATCGGGTCGCCGGCCTGCTCGACCTGTCGACCCTGTGGGCTCTCTACGACCTCGACCGCCCGGAGCTGAGGGATACGCCGCGGGTCCCGATCACACATCCGCGGCTGACGACCGATGAGGGCGAGACACCGGACTTCTTCAGCGTGCTCCGGGAAGGCGATGTCCTCGTCCACCACCCGTACGACTCGTTCACCACGTCCGTCCAGCGGTTCATCGAGCAGGCGGCGGCCGATCCGCATGTTCTCGCCATCAAGCAGACGCTCTATCGCACGTCCGGGGACTCCCCCATCGTGGATGCCCTCATCGCCGCGGCCGAGGCGGGGAAGCAGGTCGTCGTCCTCGTCGAGATCAAGGCCCGGTTCGACGAGAGCGCCAACATCCGCTGGGCCCGCGAGCTGGAACGGGCCGGCTGCCACGTGGTCTACGGTCTCATCGGCCTGAAGACCCACTGCAAGACCTGCCTCGTGGTACGCCAGGAACACGGCGGCCTGCGCCGCTACTGCCATGTGGGTACCGGCAACTACAACCCCAAGACCGCTCGGCTCTACGAGGACCTCGGGCTGCTGACCGCCGACCCGGACGTGGGCGCGGATCTCACCGACCTGTTCAACGTCCTCACCGGCTACAGCCGGCAGACGGAGTACCGCTCGCTGCTGGTCGCCCCGCAGCACATGCGGGACGGCATCCTGCAGCGGATCGAAGCCGAGGCCCAGGCTGCCCGGGAGGGCCGGGAATCCGGGATCCGCATCAAGGTCAACAGCCTCGTCGACGAGCAGGTGATCGACGCCCTGTATCACGCCTCCATCGCCGGGGTACCCGTGCACTGCCTGGTCCGCGGGATCTGCGCCCTACGGCCCGGAGTGCCGGGCCTGTCGGAGACGGTCCACGTGCGTTCGATCCTGGGGCGGTTCCTGGAGCACAGCCGGGTCCTCGAGTTCACCTCGTCCGGCGAGTTCTGGATCGGCAGTGCGGACATGATGCACCGCAATCTCGACCGTCGTATCGAGGCACTCGTGCGCGTCCCGCACCCGGACCGGCGAGACACCCTGCGGCAGATGCTCGACCACGCGTTCTCCGACGAGGTGTCCGCCTGGGTGCTGCAGTCCGACGGCCACTGGGAACGACGCACGACCGGGCCGGACGACGTTCGCCTGTCGGACTACCAGCACGACCTGCTGGCCGACGCCATGCGGCGCGGGCACCGGTAAGCCCGGCGCCCGCACCGATGGTCAGTCGTTGCTCGCCGAGACGCTCGACTTGAACTCGGAGCCGGGCCGGAACTTCGGCACGACCGAGGCAGCGACGTGCACGGGCTCACCCGTCGCCGGGTTACGACCCGTGCGGGCGGCACGTTCCACCCGCTCGAACACGCCGAAGCCGGTGATGGTCACCTTCTCTCCGCTCGCGACGGCCTCCTGAATGGCGTCGAACACCGCGTCGACGGCCTTGGTGGCGTTCGACCGCCCGCCCTCGATCTGCTGGGCGATGCGGTCAACCAACTGGGACTTGTTCACAACAACCTCCGGACGCCCCCCGCGGGCGCGGGGTGGGGAGCAGATCGGGCATCACACTGCGCTGCACCGTAGGCATCTCCACTGTCGAGGGCAATTCCCGTGAGCGTGTCGCGTCACACAAACCCGCACGTCAACGGGTTCGCTCCGGTGGGCGACGGGATGCGTAGGGTCCGGCCGGCATAGCCCGTTCGGCAGATTCATTACGTTCAGTAGCGAGAATTGCCTTTCGGTTTGGGCGCAATGTCACCCTTTGGTAGCCGGATGCCCTCGGCCTCGCCGATGCCACTCCGATGGGTAGCTGCCCGGACGCCAGCCGCGACAGTCGATTCATCCCCCTCGGAGACGATCAATTCCCCCCGATGCACCCGCCACCCATCTCACCCTCCCGAATGTGAGATATGACACGCGCCACCGTGAACCCTCGACCGGGACCGGATCCGACCCTGTCCCGGCGGATGGTGCGTACTCGGGAACCGGCGCACCCGGACACCGGTGACCGGGTGACAGCCCCGGGCGTTAGGCGGTGGTCGGCGACCAGGCGGGCCGGCCAGCCTCGAAAGAGGTGATCATCTCTTCGTGGCGAAGGGTCAGCCCGACGTCGTCGAGCCCCTCCATCAACCGCCAGCGGGTGAAGTCGTCGAGGTCGAAGGTGGCCACCAGCCCCGCGCCCCGGACCTCGCGCGCAACGAGATCAACAGTGATCTCGATCGTGGGATCGGCCTCGACGGCGGACGTGAGTGCCTCGACCGTCTCAGCCGGCAGCTGCACCGGCAACAGCCCGTTGCCGAGGGCGTTGCCGCGGAAAATGTCCGCGAACCGGGGCGAGAGCACGGCACGGAACCCATAGTCCTGCAGCGCCCAGACGGCATGCTCCCGCGAGGAACCGGTGCCGAAGTCCGGGCCGGCCAGCAGGATCGACGCCGCGGCGTACACCGGGTTGTTCAGCACGAAGCCGTCGTCGGCGCGCCACTGCGCGAACAGGCCGGCGCCGAACCCCGTCCGCTCGATCCGCTTGAGCCACTCACTCGGAATGATCTGATCGGTATCGACGTCGCTGCGGCGCAGCGGCACCGCGCGCCCGGTGTGAATCGTGAACGCCTCCATCGCGGAAACGCTCCCCTCTCGAAGAAGTCGTGGATGAACGACGGTCGCCGTCGTGCGTGGACCGACGATCCACGCCGGGCGCGCTACAGATCCGCCGGAGCGGTCAGCCGACCGGTCACGGCGGTGGCCGCGGCGACCGCGGGCGAGACGAGATGGGTGCGCCCACCCGGCCCCTGCCGGCCTTCGAAGTTGCGGTTCGACGTCGAGGCACTGCGCTCGCCGGGCCGGAGCGTGTCGGGGTTCATGCCGAGGCACATCGAACAGCCGGCGCTGCGCCACTGCGCTCCCGCAGCCCGAAAGACCTCGTCGAGCCCCTCCGCCTCGGCCTGCGCCTTCACCGCCATGGAGCCGGGAACGACCAGGACCCGGACCCCCTCGCTCACCCGCCGGCCGCGCAGCACGTCGGCGGCGGCGCGCAGGTCGCTCAGGCGCCCGTTGGTGCACGATCCGATGAACACCGTGTCGACGGCGACGTCGGACAACGGGATGCCGGGGGTGAGGCCCATGTAGGTCAGCGCTCGTTCGACCGAGGCCCGCGCGGCCGCGTCCGGGTAGTCGGCGGGCGCGGGAACCAGCGATCCGAGCGGTGCGGCCTGGCCCGGGTTGGTGCCCCAGGTGACGTAGGGCGTGAGGCTCACGGCATCGATCACGACCTCCCGGTCGAAGGCCGCGTCGGAGTCGGAGGCGAGGCTACGCCAGTAGGCCACCGCTTCCTCCCAGGCGGCACCGGTGGCGACATGCGGCCGCCCGGCGAGATACTCGAACGTGACGTCGTCGGGCGCGATCATCCCGGCGCGCGCGCCGGCCTCGATGGACATGTTGCAGACCGTCATCCGGCCCTCCATCGGCAGGGCCCGGATCGCCGCACCGCGGTACTCGATGACGTGGCCGGCACCACCGCCGGTGCCGATCCGCGCAATGATCGCCAGGATGAGATCCTTCGCGGTGACCCCGACGGGCAGGTCGCCTGCCACGGTGATCGCCATCGTCTTCGGCCTGCGCTGCGGCAACGTCTGGGTCGCGAGGACGTGCTCGACCTGGCTGGTGCCGATCCCGAAAGCCAGCGCCCCGAACGCGCCATGGGTGGAGGTGTGGCTGTCACCGCAGACGATCGTCATGCCGGGCTGGGACAGCCCGAGCTGTGGGCCGACGACGTGCACGATGCCCTGGCCCGGGTCGTTCATCGGGTACAGCCGCACCCCGAACTCGGCGCAGTTCTTCCGCAGCGCCTCCACCTGAGCCGCCGAGATCGGATCGGCGATCGGCGCCAGCGTGTCGGTGGTGGGGACGTTGTGATCCTCGGTGGCGAGGGTCAGCTCCGGACGCCGCACGGGCCGCCCGGCCAGCCGCAGGGCCTCGAACGCCTGCGGCGAGGTGACCTCGTGAACCAGGTGCAGATCGATGTACAGCAGATCCGGTTCGCCATCGGCGCGCCGCACCACGTGGGTGTCCCAGACCTTTTCCGCAAGTGTGCGCCCCATGGTCGACCCATTCTCCCCTCTTCTGGCGTGGCGATGAGCTTCCCTGCCCCACAGCCTGGTGTCTCATGATGTGGGATGACAGTATCAATGTGTGAAACAGCTTAGCGGAGTCGGAGTCCTGGACAAAGCAGCCCTCGTGCTGACCGCCGTCGAGGCGGGACCGGCGTCACTCGCTGATCTGGTGGCCCGAACCGGGCTCACCCGCGCGACGGCGCATCGGCTGGCACACGCTCTCGAGGTCCACCGCCTCCTTGGCCGGACCGCCGACGGCCGCTTCGTCCCCGGGCCGCGGCTCGCCGCCGGGACCCCGGCCCCCCTGCCGTGGGACCTGCTGGATCGGGCCGGCCGGGTTCTCACCGAGCTTCGCGAGATGACCGGAGAAAGTGCCCAGCTCTATGTGCGGCGCGGGGCCCTGCGCCACTGCGTCGCCGCCTCCGAACGCGCCAGCGGCCTGCGCGACACCGTGCCCGTCGGCGCCACGCTCCCGATGACGGCGGGATCCGGCGCTCAGGTCCTCCTCGCCTTCGCGGCACATCCCGAGCCGGAACTGCTCGCCGGAGCCCTGTTCGACGAAGCCGTCCTCCGCCGGGTGCGCGATCGTGGCTGGGCGGAGAGCATCGGGGAACGCGAGAGGGGGTTGGCGTCCGTGTCCGCCCCGGTGCACGACGGCCCGGGAACAGTGATCGCGGCAGTGTCCCTGTCGGGGCCAGTGGAGCGGCTCACCCGGTCGCCGGGACGCCGGCACGGCGCGGCGGTCCTCGCCGCGGCGGCCCGGCTCTCGACACCGACCGTCGGCTGACACACCCACCCGCCTGCATCCACCCGCCACCAACCGCCGACCACCGGACGTCGGTCACCAACGGTGGACCGCCACAACTTTTCCTCGGCCACAAAACACGCGACCAGACCTTTTTCGTCGGCCGTTCTTGCCATTCGCCATTTTGAATCCCCCATTCGGACCCCACGCCCGCGACTGCCCGGGCTACATCTGCCGGTGGCGGGCGGCGGCTCTACCGCGCAGGGGTATCCCCCGCCGCGCGGCTTCGCCGCCCTACGTCGTAGCCTGTTCGAGTCGTCCGTCTCGGATGATCGGAACAGTAGGCCGGATGACCCATGCGGGTATTGGCATCTAGTGCAAGCGATACAGCTCGCCCGCGCACTGATGCGCTCGTCCGGATGACGCTCCGGGCTCCGCCCACGGGCCGCCGCCGCCCGCAGCGGCGCCGCCGTAGGCTCGGCCGCCCCGGGCGGCGCCAACGAAGGGGACAACGCGCGGTGCGCAAACTGGGTTCGCGGTACGTGCTGCACGAGATACTCGGGCAGGGTACGACCGGCCAGGTCTGGCGGGGCGCCGCCGTCTCGGACGGTGCTCCCGTGGCCATCAAGGTGCTGCGCCCCGAGCTCGCCGACGATCCCAAGATCGTGGAACGCTTCCTGCGTGAGTGGAACCTTCTGATCGACCTCGACAGCCCGGATCTCGTCGCCGTACGCGATCTGGTGAACGAACCCGACGTGCTCGCCATAGTCATGGATCTGGTTGACGGTCCCGACCTGCGGGCCCATCTGCGCGAGTTCGGGCCTCGGCCGGTGGAGGAGGCGGTCCGGCTCGCCGTCGGCACCCTGTGGGCGCTCGACAGCGTGCACGCCGCCGACGTCGTCCACCGGGACGTCAAACCCGAGAACATACTCATCGACACCTCCGATCCGGCTCATCCGATCGTGCGCCTGACCGACTTCGGGATCGCCCAGATGATCAATGGTTCGTCCCGGACCAGCACCACAGGACCGATCGGGACCCCGCTCTACATGGCCCCCGAGCTGAGCACGGGCGCGCCACCGACCCCGGCAGCGGACGTGTACTCGGCGGGAGTCGTGCTGTACGAGCTTCTCGCGGGTTCGCCGCCGTTCGACTCCCCCAACCCGGCCGAGCTCCTGCAGGCGCACCGCGAAAAACAGCCCCAGCCCATTCAGGGTGTGCCGGCGCCGGTGTGGGGTGTGCTGGCCGGAATGCTCGCCAAGTCCCCGAGGCAGCGGCCCGTGAGCGCCGCCGATGCGGCCGAGGACCTGGCCGAGGCGCTCGAGGCCAGCCGTTGGGGGACCGGCTACGCGTCCAGGCCAGGCAGCCATGCCGACCATGACAACCGAATCCAGATCTCCGCACTCGCCGGCGCGTCCGCGGCCCGGGCCGACAATCATTCCCCCGCCACGGGAACGCAGCGCGTGGTGCGCTCCGCCGCCGTGGCCGCGGCGGCGGGCACGGGAGGCGTGGTCGGCGCATCCGCCGCGCCTGACTGGTCCGACCTGGAGCACACGCAGATCGCGGGCAGTCTGCTGACCACCGCCACGAAGACCGGTGGCACGAAGACCGGTGGACGGGATGGCGGCGTCGAGCGCACCCGGATGGCCCCGGCCACCGGCGGCCGGGGAGGGTGGGACGGTGACGCCCCGACCGGCATACAGCCGGCGCTGCGGATCCCGGCCCGCTCCGACGCTCCGGCCGCGGACACGAACACAGTCATGTCGGCGATCCCGGCGAACCACCAACCCGGCCCCCCGATCGGTGGGGCCGTGGCCGCCTCGCGGGCGGCCGCCGACCGGCGGCGGCGTAGCCGGATCGCGGCGGGTGCGGGTCTTGTCGTCGCCCTCGTCGCCGGTGCCGGCGGCTGGGCGCTCGCCTCCAGCGGGGGCACCGGCGCGGAACTGAGCGCGGACGGTCCCGCCGGGGTGTCCGCCGCGGCAGCCTCGGGCGGTTCCGGCTTCGGAACCAGCGGAGCCGCCGCTCCGGGCGTGGCCGTTGGGGTCAACCCGACGAGCCTCTCCGGGGGCGGGGCGACCCCGCGGCCCAGCGCGAAGGGATCTCCCTCCCCCGGCGCCGGTACGGCGGCTGCGGCTAGCCCCACAGGGGCCACGCCGACGAACAGCCCGACGGCGCGGAGCAGCCCGTCCCCGTCGCCCACCGACGACGGCACGGCGACCGTTCCCAACACCGAGGGCAGCTCGTTCACCACGGCGGAGAACACCCTGAGGTCGGCGGGCTTCACGCACCTCAGTAAGGCCTTCGGGTGTTACGGTGCCGGTGCGGTCGACACCGTCGCGCAGCAGTCCCCGAAGTCGGGAAAGATCGCCAAAACGACCACGATCAACCTGCAGGTCGAGGATTGCGCGCAGGTACCCGGCGTCATCGGAATGACCGAGTCGGACGCCAAGTGGCAGCTCAGCTTCGCCGGTTTCACCTCCACCGCGGTCAACGGGTCGTGCGCCAACGGCGAGACCAGCAAGGTGTCGGCGTACTCCCCCACCGGACAGCGCCCACGCCATTCCACGACGGTGACGTTGACCCTGGCC
>NZ_CDWWEW010000205.1:7364-9529 GCF_977966315.1 Frankia sp. CeRuru1 | reverse complement strand
CGGGGGGGCGAGTGGTCCCGTTCCGCCCGCTCGTCGTAGCCGACGTAGCCGACGTAGCCGTCGTGGCCGGAGTGCCGGGCGTGCCTGGGGAGATGGCCGCGGCGAACGCGGGCGGCATCGCCACTCGGCGGAACTCGGCCCGGGGATCGGCGAAGGATCCGAGCGAGACGATCTCGCGGCGGAAGAACAGTGCCAACGACCAGTCTGCGACCACCCTGGTCTTGCGGTTGAGGGTGGGAACCCTGCCCAGGTGGTACGTCCGGTGCATGAACCAGGCGGGCCAGCCGCGCAGCTTGACCCCATAGACCTCGGCGACACCCTTATGCAGGCCCAGGGACGCCACGCTGCCGGCATAGCTGTGCTCGTACGGTTCGATGGGCTCGCCGCGCAGCTCGGCGAGGATGTTGAGAGCCAGCCGGCGGGCCTGGCGAACGGCGTGCTGGGCCGAGGGACTGGTTGTGACATCCTCGCCCCTGGTCAGGTCGGGCACGGCCGCGCAGTCACCCGCGGCCCACGCGTCACCCACCCCGTCGACCTGCAGGAAGACGGTCGCGCGCACCCGACCTTGATCGTCCAGGGGCAGATCCGTGTCGGCCAGCATCGGGTTCGCCCGCACCCCGGCCGTCCACACGATGGTGCCCGCGTCGAACTTCTCACCGTTATTCAGTACAACCCGCCCACCGACCAGGCTCTCGACCCGCGTGTTCAACCTGACGTCGATACCCCGCTGCTCGAGCTGCCGGAGAGTATAAATCCCCATTCCGGGTGAAACCTCGGGAAGAATACGGCCGGCGGCTTCAACGAGGACCCACCGCATATCCGTCGGTTCCAGATCAGGATAGAAAGAACACGCATCGCGGGCCATGTCCTCCAACTCGGCAAGAGCCTCTATTCCGGCATATCCTCCACCGATGAAGAGAAAGGTCAGCGCTCGGCGCCGGACCGCGGGATCGGTCACCGAGGCGGCCGCGTCCAACCGGCTGATGACCTGATTACGGAGATAAATGGCCTCGGCCGCGCTCTTGAAGCCGATGCCCTGCTCCGCGAGCCCCGGGATCGGAAGGGTTCGCGCTACCGATCCTGGACACATCACCAAGATGTCGTATTTAAGATCAAATCTCTCGCCAAGGGATGGTTGGATCACAGCGGTCCGTGTCCCATGCGACACCTGAAGCGCGCTTCCACTGACAACCCGACAGCCCTTCAGGACCTTACGTAGCGGTACCACCACGTGCCGTGGCTCAAGGTTGCCGGCCGCCGCTTCCGGGAGGAAAGGCTGATAGGTCATGTACGAGTTGGGCTCGACGACTGTGACCGATGCCTCGCCCTGGCGCAGCTTCCGCCGCAGCCGCAGGGCCGTGTACATGCCGACGTATCCTCCGCCGACGATGAGGATGTGCGGTGGTTGCCCGTAGCCCATGGCAAAAACGTACCCACGAGGGCCGTGTTACACCCCGGTCCCGGGCTGGCCGCCCAGCTTTTTTCGTGACGCAGGACACGAATACCGGCGGTCTTCGGCCCGTGGTGCCGATGCGTCCGGACCGTGTTCCGGCTCACCTTCTGTGTCGACGGCCACAAGGACAAAGGCTTACCCGGCCCGCTCAACCACTTCCGCGAGCGCCGCCGCCGTGCCAAAAATCGTGTCAAGCATCACTTCGGTGACCCGGCCGGTGAAGGTGTTCTGTTGGCTTGGGTGATAGCAACCGACGACCGACACCCCGGATACGGGAAGTTCGGCCCGCACGCCGTGCCCGAACGACACCCGGCGCGGAGGAACCGGGAATCCGGCCTGGGCCAGGGCGGGCCACAGGGCGGACCAGGCGAATCCACCGAGGACGACGATGACCCGCAGGGTGGGCCGGACGAGCTCGAGGTCACGCACCAACCAGGGCCGGCAGGTGTCACGCTCCGTGGTGGTCGGCTTGTTCGCGGGCGGAGCGCAGCGGACGACGGCGACGATGCGCGTGGCCGTCAGACGCTGACCGTCCCCGGCGGACACCGAGGTCGGCAGCGCCGCCAGCCCGACGCGGTGCAACGAGGCGAACAGCCAGTCGCCGCTGCGGTCCCCGGTGAAGATGCGTCCGGTGCGGTTCCCTCCGTGGGCCGCGGGCGCCAGACCGACGACGAGGATCCGGGCGTCGCCCGGGCCGAACGAGGGCACCGGA
>NZ_CDWWEW010000205.1:1242-7339 GCF_977966315.1 Frankia sp. CeRuru1 | reverse complement strand
CCGGGCATCGAGCTCCCGGGTGCCCGTCGCGCCGGCGGCCAACGCGCGGGCCTCGGCCGGCGTGGCTGCGACCGGTGTGTCGGCGGCGGCGAGGTCCCCCGGCCAACCGCTTCCCGGCCGCACCGGGCCCCGTGACCGGACCGGGCCACCCGTCCCGCTCGTCACCCCGCCCCGCCGGTCCTCATACAGCCGGGCCTCATACCGACGGGCCGGCGGTGACGGGCAACGCCGCCCGCTCGGGCCCGGTGGCCGGGGCGCCCGGCGCGGCGGCTAGGGCCAGCGCTATCCCGTCGAGGATGTCGCGTTCGCTTGCCACCACCGCCGCGGCGCCCGTTCGCTCGACCAGGGTGCGCAGCACGAGCGCGCCGGCGGCGATAACGTCCACCCGACCCGGGTGCATCACCGGCAGGGCCGCGCGCTGGTCGTGCGTCATCCTCAGCAGCCGGTCCGTGACCTGCGCGACCTGCTCCGCCGCCGTCACGGACAGGTGGATGCGGGCCGGGTCGTACTCGGGGAGATCAGCCGCGAGGGCGGCGACCGTGGTGACGGTCCCCGCGACGCCGACCAGCGTCGCCGCCTCGGTCAGGGGCACGGTGCGGGCGGCGATGTCGAGTGCCGCGTGCACGTCGGCAACGATCGCCGCGGCCTGCGCGCCGGTCGGCGGATCATCGTGCAGGTGCCGCTCCGCCAGCCGCACGCATCCGACGTTCACCGAGCGGGCGGCCCGCACCCCGCTCGCGTCCCCGAGGACGAGTTCGGTCGAGCCGCCGCCGATGTCGGCGAGCAGGATCGGCGTGGCGACCGGGTCGGATCCCGCCGCGCCCGCCCCCGTCGGCGCGCCCTCGACCGACCCGGCGTCCAACGAACCGGCGTCCAACGAACCGGCTCGGCCGACGAGGTCACCGATGGCGCCACCGAAGGACAGGGCCGCCTCCTCGTCCCCGCTGATCACCTCGGGGTCCACACCGAGGATTGCGCGGACCCCGGCGACGAGCTCATGACGGTTGCGCGCGTCGCGGGTCGCGCTCGTGGCGACCATCCGCACCCGTGAGGCTCCCAGCCGCTCGATCTGCTCGGCATAGTCCCGCAGCGCGGTGAAGGTGCGGGCGAGCGCCTCCGGCGCGAGCTCACCGGTCCGGTCGACCCCGGCCCCCAGCCGGACGATCTCCATCTGGCGGGTCAGCTCGTACAGGGTCGATCCCTCGACGTCCGCCACCAGCAGACGGATCGAGTTGGTTCCACAGTCGATCGCGGCGACCCGACTCACGGTCTCTCCTCCCCGGTCAAATCCCCTATCGGATCTCTATCGGATCCTCCGTCGGGTCCCCTATCGGATCCCCTGTCGAACGACTGCCGGTCGGTCCGTCGCCCGCCGGCCCGCCACCTGGGGCGGGTCCGGGCTGCGGGCCTCGTCGACGCCCGGACATCGGCCACCGGCCACGCACGGCCCCCGCCGCCCCCAGTCGGGAACAGCCGCAAGGGCCTCGTCACCGAACGGATTGACTCCCGGACCCACGGCGAGACTGTGCGCTACGAGGACGTGCAGGCACTTGACCCGATCGGGCATGCCACCCGCGCTCGGGGCCGCGGGCAGCACCTCGTGCGCGTCGCGCCGGGCGAGGTAGTCCCGGTGGGCGGCGGCGTAGGCGGCGGCGAGCCGCGGATCCTCCGCCAGCCGGGCTGTCATCTCGCGCATCACCCCGGCCCCCTCCAGCCGCGAGATCGCCGACGCGGCCCGGGGGCAGGTGAGGTAGTACAGGGTCGGGAAGGGGGTGCCGCCGGCAAGCCGCGGTGCGGTCTCGACCACGTCGGGAAGACCGCACGAGCAGCGATGAGCCACCGCGAGGACGGCTCGCGGCTCGCGGGAGAGCTGACAGCGCACAATCTCGAGATCCTCGGCCGTCACCGCCGGTACCATGCTCGCCCCCTCGCCGTCATCACCGTCCGCCAGGACCGTTCCTTCGCCCTTCGCCGCACCGGGGCCGGGGCTCCCGCCCCGTGACCGCTACGGCGTCGAGATCTCCGACCAGAGCCGGGCGTACCAGGCCGAACCCCCGGACGACCCGCCGCGGGTCTCGTCGCCGTTCTTGGTGGGTGCCGGTTTGATCGGCATCAGGTACGCCCGTTCACCGGGCTTGACGTAATGCAGCCGACGGCGCGCCTCGTCCTCGACCCAGGCCTGGTCGTCGTAGCGCTCGACCGTCGCCCGCAGCTCATGGACCCTCGCCTGGGCCTGCGCGTTGGTCCGGCTCAGCTCGGAGAGCTTGGCCTGCTGCTGCAGGTACAGCCGCAGCGGATAAGCGAGGGTCAGGACCAGCACGCAGATCACGACGGCGAGCAGGGTCGCCCTCGTGGTCAGCGCGGTGTTCCGCGGCGGCATGGGATCAGCCGGCCTGCCCGTGGCGGGGGAACGCGGCGGCGCCCGCGTACCGGGCCGCGTCGTCGAGTTCCTCCTCGATGCGCAGCAGCTGATTGTACTTCGCGACCCGCTCCGAGCGCGCCGGGGCGCCAGTCTTGATCTGACCGCAATCGACCGCGACGGCGAGGTCGGCGATGGTGGTGTCCTCGGTCTCGCCGGACCGGTGGGACATCATCGCCCGGTAGCCGCTACGGTGGGCCAGGTTCACCGCGTCGAGCGTCTCGGTCAGCGTGCCGATCTGGTTCACCTTCACCAGCAGGGCGTTCGCGGCCTTCAAGGCGATCCCGCGGGCCAGCCGCTCCGGGTTGGTCACGAACAGGTCGTCCCCGACGAGCTGCACCTTGCCACCGAGCCGCTCGGTGAGCGCCACCCAGCCGTCCCAGTCATCCTCGGCCAGCGGGTCCTCGATGGAGACGA
The DNA here is from genome assembly GCF_977966315.1 of Frankia sp. CeRuru1. Taxonomy (NCBI): domain Bacteria; kingdom Bacillati; phylum Actinomycetota; class Actinomycetes; order Frankiales; family Frankiaceae; genus Frankia; species Frankia sp. CeRuru1. The sequence goes on along the minus strand of NZ_CDWWEW010000205.1, from coordinate 4,503 downwards.
TCGGGTAGGCGGAGACGAGCTCGGCATAGTAGTCGCTCAGGTACTCGGCGCTACGCGAGTTGCCCTCGAAGGTGTACGACCCGTCCGCGTAGAACTCGGTGGAGGCGACGTCCAACGCCAGGGCGATGTCCGTCCCCAGGGCGAAGCCGGCCTTGTCGATCCCCTCGGCGATGAGGTCGAGAGCCTCGCGGTTGGTGGGCAGGCTCGGCGCGAAGCCGCCCTCGTCGCCCACGCCGGTCGCCAGGCCCCGCGCCTTCAGCACGCTCTTGAGCGCGTGGTAGACCTCCGCACCCCAGCGCAGCGACTCGGCGAAGGTGCTCGCGCCGATCGGAGCAATCATGAACTCCTGGATATCGACGTTGGTGTCGGCGTGGGCACCACCGTTGAGGATGTTCATCATCGGCACCGGGAGCAGGTGCGCGGTCGGGCCTCCCAGGTACCGGAACAGCGGCAGGCCACTCGACGCCGCCGCCGCCTTGGCCACCGCCAGGCTGACCCCGAGCAGGGCGTTGGCGCCGAGGGCCGACTTGCCCGGGGTGCCGTCGAGGTCGATGAGCGTCGCGTCGAGAAGACGCTGCTCGCTGGCCTCCAACTCCATGATCGCCGGACCGATCCGGTCGATCACCGCGGCCACGGCCTTGGTCACGCCCTTGCCGCCGTAGCGGTTGTCCCCGTCGCGCAGCTCGACAGCCTCGAAGGCGCCGGTACTCGCCCCGCTGGGCACCGCGGCGCGGCCCAGCGTGCCGTCCTCCAGGACGACCTCGACCTCGACGGTGGGGTTGCCGCGCGAGTCAAGGATCTCGCGGGCTCCGACGGCCTCGATGGACGGCACGGCTTCGACCTCCGGTATGCGCTCTGACACGGAACGATGACGCGGTGGCAGCAGCGGACCGCCACGGGCCGGTGACCGGAAGCCACCACACCGCGGCAGGCCACCGGGGCAGACCCTGATGGCCTGCCGCGGATCGCGGCGCGGGACGAGCGGTGCCGTCCGGACGAAACCGGTCGCTGCGAGACTACCGTCGCCCCACGGCGACGCGACGCCGGTCCCGGCCCGGCGCGGCGCGTCCATTCACCCGCGGCGCGTCCATTCACCGGCCACCCGACGGTCATTCCACCGCCTGCCTGGCCGTCGGGCACCCGGGCGTCGATCCTCCCGCGGACGGCGGTGTCACGCATCCCACAGGCCGGCGAGTTCGTTGTGGGCCACCGGTGCGGACCGGCTAACCGATCCGCCCGATCGGCGGCATGACCAGCGGACCGGCCGAGGGCAGACCGAGCCGCGCCGCCAGCGGTGCCAGCGCCCCCCAGCCCGGGACGAAGCCGGCACCGGGACCGGGGCCGAGCAGGCCCAGGGCGGACCCGGCCATCGACCCGGCCACGGACGCGGCGGCCCCGCGGTCCTCGCTGGACTTCGGCGACCGGACCCGTTCCAGCACCGACGGCTTGGGCGTCAGCCGCACCCGCGGGGTCTCACCGGCCGGCAGACCGGCGCGCGACCAGGCAAGTTCGATCGCCTGCGCCAACCCGCCGAGGACGTCCACCAAGCCGTGCGCATGGGCGTCCGCGCCGGTCCACACCCGGCCGCGGGCCAGCTGGTGCGCCTGGTCCCGGGACAGCCCGCGAGCGGTCGCTACCTTGTCGACGAAGTCGGCGTAGACCCGGTCCAGGAACTCCTCCAGCTTCTCCCGCTCCCCCGGGGTGAAGGGCCGCCGCGGCGACATCATCAGCGCATGCTCGCCCTCCGCGACGGCACCGAAGCCCACTCCCACCTTGTCGAGCAGGCCGCTGATCACCTGCTTGCCGGCGAACACCCCGATCGAGCCGGTCAGCGTGCCGGGGTTCGCCACGATCGCATCGGATGCCAGGGCAACGAAGTAGCCACCGGAGGCCGCCACGTCACCCATCGAGACGATCAGCGGCCGACCGCTGGCCCGGAACCGCTCGGCCTCCCGGCGGACCAGGTCGGATGCGACGTAGGAACCCCCAGGACTGCTCACCCGGAACACCGCCGCCGCCACCGCGGGATCACGCGCGGCGGAGCGGAAGGCCGCCGCGGTGGCCTCCGCGGCGAGCACCGGCCCGGAGAACGGACCCGGGGCACCGTGTCCGAGGACGACCGGCCCGGTCCCGTGGATGAGCGCGATGACCGCCTTCTTCGGGTCGCGATGCGGCGCCGTCACGGAGGGGGCCAGCGCACTCGTCCCGATGCCCGCGGCCTCGTCCGGGTGGAGGTGGGCCTCCCCGGCGCCGTCGGGACGGGAGCCGTCCCGATCATCGGGAACCTCGCGGAAGAAGAAAGCCGCCGGGCCGCCGGCCGCCAGCGCCGCTACGCGGCGCGCCGGGAACTTCTCCCACCGCTCGGCGGACCGCCGGTAGGCGGAGGCGTACATCAGAACCGGCTCCGCGCCGGGCCCGCGGCGCGCATCGTCCCGGCCCGCGCCATCCCCATCATCCTCGAATCCGGCCGACGGCCCCCGCGTCACCCGTTCCCGTACCGCCGCGTACGCCTCGTCGCGGTAGCCGAGACGGTCGACGAGACCGGTGTCGAGCGCGACGGACCCGGCCAGCGGTCCGAGATCGATCAGACGCCGGACTCGGTCGGTGGACAGCCCGCGTCCCTCGGCGATGCCGGCCACGATCTGGTCGGAGCTGGACTCGATGATCCGGCTGACCGCCTCCAGGTGCGCCGGGGTGAAGTCCCGCTCCACCAGCGTGTTGACGGCGTTCTTGTACTCGTACCGCTGGCCGATCTCGACGGAGATGCCGAGCCGGTCGAGCGCTCCTCGCAGGAACGGCGCCTCCATCCCGAGACCGGTCAGGCCGCAGTCACCGGGCGGGGCGAGCCAGATCTCGTCGAACGCGCAGGCCAGATAGTAGGGCGCCGTGCCGCCCCCGAACTCCCCGAAGGTGTCCGCGTAGGCGATGGCGGTGCCACCGGCCGCACGAAACGCGGCGATCGCGGCGCGAATCTCCTGGATACGTGCCAGCGGCATCCCGCAGGCGGCGATGTGCGCGACTACGACGGACACCCGGGGATCCTCGGTCGCGTACCGTAGGCCTTCGACAACATCCCGCAGGGTCGTCCGGCGCCGGGCGAGCGCCAGGGTGATCGGGTCGGTGGGGGCGCCTTCGATCGGGTCGACCGTCAGATCAAGTTCAAGGACGATCGGAGCCGTCCGCCGCGCCGCGATCTGGCGGACGTCGGCCAGCGCCTTACGTGGGATGGCAGCCATGCCCTCAGAGGCTAGCCTTCCCCCA
>NZ_CDWWEW010000205.1:0-883 GCF_977966315.1 Frankia sp. CeRuru1 | reverse complement strand
CATGGAGCATCCCCTGGGAGTTGCCGGAAAATAACTTCAGGTTTTGATCTTGGTCTTGCCGGTGAGATTCGCGAGGCCCGCCGCGGTGGGTGCGATGATCGGCGTCCGCGGATCAGGCGGTTCCGCGCGACCGTTTCGCGTCGTCGTGCAGCCCGCCGACGAACGACTCCGCGACGCTGACCTGCTCCCGAAGCGTAGAAAGCTTTTCCTCCGCGAGTACCACCCAGGTGCCAAGCCGCTCCTGGAGCTCGGCCCGGGCGTCCGCGGCGAGGTCGGGCTCGGCGAGCTCGTCGCGAAGGGCCAGCAGCGACCGTATCTCCTCCAGGGTGAACCCCAGCGGTTTCATCTTCTTGATGAGGAGCAGCCGCTCGATGGCATCGTCGTCGTAGAGACGAAATCCCCCTACGGTCCGACCTACCGGCATGAGGAGCCCCGATTCCTCATAGTAGCGGACTGTTCGCAGGGAGAGGCTGACCCGCTCCGCAACGTCCCCGATCTGGTAAACGTCGCCACGGGTCGTGTTCGATCCCGAAACACCACGGCGCTTGGTGGACAACTCGGCCCTTACGTTAGGGTAGATATTGGACGACCGGACCGGACGATTTGGACAACCGGACCAGACGCCAGGCAGTCGACTGTACGTCGATCGGCGATGCGGCGCCCCCTTTGCCGAGGCGGGGGAGCGCGGGACGCCCGAGCGTGCCGTCCGTCGTCCGGTGCCGACCGGAACGCGTTACCGGAAACGGGAGATGCGTCACGTCGGGGCCGTCGCGCTCGCCGGTGCGACCCTGCAGCCGCGCCCTCGGCTTCCACCTGACCGGCCCCGCGTTCGCATGGACGCGCACGTTACCGCGGCCCCGACGGGCATGGCGCCGGCCCGAAC
>NZ_CDWWEW010000204.1:4710-9222 GCF_977966315.1 Frankia sp. CeRuru1 | reverse complement strand
GACCGGCACCCGGACCGGCGACGCCACTCGGGCCTTCCGCCCAGACCGTGGTCCAGCCCGTGGTCAAGGTCGTCTCGCCCCTCGTTCGCCGCCTCGCCCGCGAGAACGCCGTCGATCTCCGAAAACTCGTCGGCACCGGCCCGGAGGGGCTGATTCTGCGCAGGGACGTGGAGACCGCCGTCGCCCTACGTTCCGCTCCGGCGCGCCCGGCGGAGACCGACTCGACCGTCGTCCCGCTGGACCCGCTGGCGCGGCGCGCGGCGGAGACGTTCGTGCGCAGCAGGCGCGAGGTGCCGGATGCCACCTGCTGGGTCGACACGGATGCCACCGCACTGCTCGCCGCCAAGGACACTCTCAACGACACTCCCAACGACCCCCTCAACACGGGGGGCACCGAGCCCAGAATCGGTCTCCTGGCGATTCTGGCCCGCATCTGCGTCGCCGCACTGGTCCGCTTTCCCGCGCTCAACTCCGCCGTCGTCACCGACGCGGACGGCCGCGCGACCGGCGTGCGCCACCACGCCGCCGTCCACCTGGGATTCGCCGCGCAGACCCCGCGCGGCCTGGTCGTGCCCGTGGTGCACCACGCTCAGGGCCTGACCACCGCTCGACTGGCCGCCGAGATCGCCCGGTTGACCGCCGCCGCCCGCGCGGGCACGCTCACTCCCGCCGAGCTGACCGGCGGCACGTTCACGCTCAACAACTACGGCGTCTTCGGTGTCGACGGCTCCACGCCCATCATCCACCACCCCGAGGCCGCGATGATCGGCATCGGCCGGATCGTCCCCAGGCCCTGGGCGGTGGACGGCGAACTGGCGGTCCGCAGGGTCGTGCAGCTCTCGTTCACCTTTGACCACCGGGTCTGCGACGGCGCCACCGCCGGGTCCTTCCTGCGCTTTGTCGCCGACGCGGTCGAAGACCCCATGGTGCTGCTGCGCCACCTCTGACCACTGCACCTCTGACCACCGCCTTACCAGCAGGCGATGACCGCTGCCCGCCCCGGTCCTAGGAGGTCTGTCTTGCCTGCTTACTCCCCCCGCTACACCTATCTCGGCCCTGAGGGGACCTTCACCGAGGCCGCGCTGCGGACGCTGCCGGCTACGGAGACGCATGAGCTGTTCCCCTCTCTCTCCGTGGCGGAGGCGTTGGACGCGGTCCGCAACGGGGACGCGTCCGGCGCGCTGGTACCGATCGAGAACTCCGTCGAGGGGGCAGTGACCGCCACGTTGGACGAGCTCGCGACCGGCAAGCCGCTGATGATCTGCCGTGAGGTGCTGCTACCGATCAGCTTCGCGCTGCTCGTGCGGCCGGGCACCACGCTGGAGGACGTCAAGACCGTCACCGGCCACCCGGTCGCCCGGGCCCAGGTACGCCGCTGGCTCGCGGCTCACCTGCCGTACGCGGAGTGGGAATCGGCCGCGTCCAACGCCGAGGGGGCCCGGCTGGTGCGGGAGGGGCGCTTCGACTGCGCCTTCGCCGGGGAGTTCACCGCGCGGCGCTACCGGCTGGAGGCCCTCGTGACCGACATCCACGACGTCCCCGACGCCACCACCCGTTTCGTCCTGCTCGGCCGTCCAGGCCGCGCCACCGCGCCGACCAACGCGGACAAGACGTCCATCGTGGTGTGGCCGGCCGCGGACGAGCCGGGCGCGCTGCTGGAACTCCTGCAGGAATGGGCCGTTCGCGGGGCCAACCTGATGCGGATCGAGTCCCGGCCGACCGGCGAGGGCCTGGGCCGGTACTGCTTCTCGATCGACGCGGAAGGACACGTCAGCGACCGCCGGGTGAGCGAGGCCCTGATGGGGCTGCACCGGATCTGCCGGAAGATCCGCTTCTTGGGGTCCTACCCCCGCGCCGACGAGGTCGCCCCGTCCGTACCCCCGAGCATGACGGACCACGAGTTCGTCAGGGCCGCCGACTGGCTCGCCCGCTGCCTGGACGGCCGTGGCGAGGACTGGGATGCGTGAGGACTGGGATGCGTGCGAACACGATCCAGCGGCCATTGTGCGGTGCGTCTGATGAAGCGGTGCCATAGCCCTTTCGTGGTGATGTCATAAACGTGTCATTATCTTGCGCTGGCGACGCCATATCCGATTGTCGCCAGATGATGGTGCCGTACGGTGCTCTTTTCCCCATTCGGGGATATTCCGCGGAGACGTGCGACACAGACCCCCGGCGGCCTGCTCGGAATCAGGAGTAATAGGTACATGGGCCCATGTGTCTTTGGCGTGTTGACGTGTCAATCTGGTGAAGTTGCCCAGCCCGATTCCCGGGCCCGCGCCCCGCGCCCCCGGACGGGGCGGGGGAGCGTCTGATGGCCCTGCTCGACGTGGTCACGAAGGCCGGTTCCGAGCGGGCGTACGCCCGTCCACTGACCTCGGGTGACCGGGCCTACCTCGCCTTCACCCGGCTCAATCCCGGGGAGTTCCAGGACGTCGGTGCGCTGCTGTTCATTGATGGCCCCCCGCTGGAGCTGGCGGACCTGCGGGCGCACGTCGCCGAGCGGCTGCGCGGCCCCCGGGCACGGATGCTTACCGACCGTCTCGAGACTGTCGCGGTCCGGTGCTCCGGTCGCCGCCCGACGGCGAACGAGACCCTCTGGGTCTCCGGTCCGGGCCTGAACGTCGACGATCACGTCGTCGCCCTGGACCTGCCGTCCGCCGCCGGTGCCAGCGGTGCCGACCGGGGCGTCGGTGGTGTCGGCGATGCGCGGCTGCGTGCCGCCGTCGACCGCATTGCCGCCCAGCCGATCGACATCAGCCGGCCGCCGTGGATGCTCTACCTGCTGCGCGCCCCGGGGTCGTCCGGGACGGTGCTGGTGTACCGGACCAGCCACATCCAGCAGGACGGCTTCGCGCTCTACCAGGCGCTGCACCTGCTCTTCGGGGGGGAGGGCGAACTCGACCTCGGTCTGCCCCCCGCGATCCGCCGGCCGCGGCCCTCGGACTACGCGGGTTTCGTCGGCCGGGGGCTGCGTTGCCTGGCTCCCACCCGTGCCCTCGACGCCTGGGGCGGACCGCCGGCCGGGCCGGCGCGACATTCCTGGGTCACCACCGATCTGGGCACGCTGCGCGCCGTGGCCCGCCACCACGATGTCACGGTCAACGACGTCTATCTCGCCGCGCTCGCCGGGGCGCTGCGGACGTGGTCCCTTCCCGAATGGCGCCGGGACCGGCAGCCCCTCCATGCGCTGATGCCCATCAGTTTCCGGACCGCCGCCGAACGGAACGTGCTGTCGAACTATTCCTCGGGCGTGCGTGTCCCGCTTCCCTGCGGGGAGCCGGACCCCGGCCGGCGGTTGGCGTGGATCGCCGCGGAGACCCGTCGCATGAAGAAGGGCGGGCTGGGGGTGGTGGAACGTCACCACTTCTCCACCATGGCGACGATCGCCTCGCCCCGCATGCTCGCGGGCGCCGCCGCTTACCCGGCCCAGACCCGGAAGATGGCCCTGGTGGCGAGCAACGCCCGAACGATGCGCGGGCCGCTGGCTGTCGCGGGACGTGCGGTGACCGGGCTGGTCGGCACGGGCCAACTACTCGTCGGACGTCAGCATCTGGCCGTCGCCATGCTGGGCATCGACGAGCGGGTCGGTGTCACGTTCGTGGCCAGTGCCAGCGTGCCGAACCACGCCTGGCTGGGGCAGCTGTGGCTGGCGGAACTCGACGTGCTCAGCCGGCTGGTGCCCCCACGCCGGCGTGAGCGTGTCTGACGGACCGGTCCTGATCTTCCGGCCTTCGTCGCTGGCCGAGGCTGCCGAAGCGCTGGAGCACACCATCGAGGGTTCGCTCCTGGCTGGCGCAGCGACAGCACGCCGGGTGCGTTGAGGTCGAACTGTGTCCCGAAGTCGCGGCTGATCCTGGTGAGAACTCCCCGTAGCCACCCCGCGTCTTCGGGTGCGGCGCGCCACAACCGCATCCGCCGTGCCCGCAGGGGCACCATCCGCAGGCCGGTCAGCGTCGCGCCGGGCGGGTCGGTGGAGATCTCGGCGAAGACGAAGTACGCCAGCCGTAGGTCGTCCCGGTACGTTTCGTAGCCGGTAATGCCCTCGTAGTCGTTGATGAAGTCGCCACAGCCGTACAGGACAAGCCGGTCCCGGTACACCTCGACGGGACGCGGATGGTGCGACGAGTGCCCGTGCACGACGTCGACACCGCCGTCGATGAGCCGGTGGGCGAAGCGGATCTGGTCGTCGTCTACGTCATAGCCCCAGTTGGATCCCCAGTGGATGGAGGCGACGACGAGGTCACCGGGGCGCTTCGCCCGCCGGGCGCGGGTGGTCACCTCCTCGGCGGTGGCGTCCGACAGTTCGGGGACGACGTCTAGGCCGGCCCGGCCCGGGGCCGCGGCCCACGCCCGTGGAATACCGCTGGAGGGCAGGCCGAACGAGAAGACCAGGACCCGCCGGCCCCCGCCGAGCGGGACCATGGCCGGTTTGCACGCCTCGTCCGCGTTGCGCCCGGCTCCCACCGCTCTCAGCCCGGCCGCGAACAACGCGTCGAGGGTCTCGACGAG
>NZ_CDWWEW010000204.1:0-4685 GCF_977966315.1 Frankia sp. CeRuru1 | reverse complement strand
CCCTCGGTGGCCGGAATCCAGCAGGTGGTTGTTCGCCAGCACGCACACATCGGGCCGGGCGGTGGCCAGGCAGGGAAGGTTGTCCGGACTCATCCGATAATGAACCGCCTTTCCGGCGGCGAAGTCACCGCACCGGGTGATGCTGTTTTCCAGGTTCACTACCCGAACATCGGGCTGGACCTCATCCAGCACGGGCAGTGCGTCACCCCAGGGCCAGGCGAAGTCGACCGGGCGAGGAATCGGGCCGTTCGCTGCTTCAGCCAGCTCGACATAGGCGCGGGCATCCCGGATATATCCCTCGGAAAGTCTCGGGTCGCCTGGATGCGGCAGAATCTGGTCGACGCCGCGGCCTAGCATCACATCGCCGCAGAGGAACAGCGTCACTGTGCCGTCGTGCACGGTTCCAGCCTAGGCCACCAGCCACCAGCCACCGGCCCGGATTCCTCCGGTTCGCCGAGTTGACGCCCCTCAGGGCAGGGCGGAACCTGTAGGCCGCGAGCGGAACCCCCGAGGGGGTGGCCTCATGCACGGAGTAAGGACCAACGCCTTCACCGAGGCTCATAACGGTGATCTGTGTCTCCCTCCGTGGCAGGGCCCTGACTCATACCGATTGCCGTGCGCCAGCTACCCGGAAACGGTCCGGGCGAGCGGCGCACACGCTCTGCGTGCGGTGCCTGGCCCGGCCCGGGCACCACCACAAGACGCTCGGCTACACGCATCAGGTTGGACGCCTTTCGGCGCCCCTCAGGCAGCGAAGAAGAAGGAACCAGAAATGAGAAGGATCGCCACAGTCACGAGCGCCGTCCTGCTCCTCACCCTCAGCTTGGTCTTCAGCGAGGTGGGGGTTTCTCGGGCGGCGGCTCCACCGGTCACACCTGTGCTCATGCACATCCGCTTCGCCCACGCGGCCAGCGCCCGGGTGGACATCGTCACCTTCACCTTCCGGCCGTCGGCGCCGAAAGATGTCAGAGCCGAGTACGTGCCGAGATCGGGGCTGATCCAGGACGGATCCGGTAATCGGGTCTTTGTGCTGGGACGATCCTTCGTGAAGGTCACCTTCCACAACGCCGCCGCACACAACCTCGAAGGTCAACCCACCGCTCCGAGGAACCTCTTCCCTCTCGGCCGGACAACGAATGTCGTCCACGTGAAGCGGGGCGGCGACTTCGAGGGTGTGGTGACCTACTACCTCGGGCTGTGTGGGCACAGGCCAGCACCGCCCGCGCATCCGACCGTGAGCAGCGTGGGCCGCGACGTCATCCTGAGCATCCCAACGCGGTAGCGGTAACACGCCACAGCGCCCTGTCCCGTTGCGCGATCGACGCTTTGGTGTTCGTGGCGTCGATGAACGCGAGGTAGGAGGTCCGTCTGCCTCGACGCTCCCCACGATCGACGCCATATTGCGGGTGGTACCCGATTCTGATCAGGGGCCAGGCGGGCCGGTGGATGAACGTCCAGGACAAATCAGGTACAAAATGGACAACACCGGCCCGCCGGGCCATCGAGATCAAAATATCCCGGGAGCCCAGGCTAGCAGTTGACGAATTCCGGTTGCTGGTTGAGGACCTGGCTCTCCGGGGAGATGAAGCGGCGGTACTGCTCGCCGCCCGTGGCCTGGGGGCGGAAAGCGGCCAGCCGATGGCAGTTCTGGAAGGCTAGCGCCACGCCGAAGTGCCGTTCCAGGGCCGCGCGTATCGAGGTGCTGGCCATCGCCCGCAACAGCTGGCCCTGCTCGGCGTCGTCCGCGGGCGGGGTCTGGTTGTCGGCGAAGTCGCGGGCTGCGGTGGGCAGCTCGCCGGCGAGCCGCTCGACCAGTCCGTAGGCGTAGGGCAGGGAAGTGCGGATACAGGCGAGGAAGTCGGCCTCGTCGACGTGACCTTGTTCGGCCTGCTCCAACAGGTCGGGCGACACCGTCAGGGACATGGATACCTCCTGGGCTGGTGGCAGCGACAACGATCACCACTGTCTTGGATACAACAACCGTTGTCAATATCGACAGTGATACTCCGTGTGCAGATCGATTGCGCCGCGGCGGCGCACCCCGACACCCCGCCGGATCTGCCGTGCGATGCGGCGCGTCCCGCCTCCGTACACCCGGTGCACGCCCGGTGCGCGCCCCCGATGGACGGCGCAGGGCGTCCGACCCGGCAAAGCACCTGGTCGATCATGCAGGCGGATGGGCGGATGGGCGGCCCGCCCCGCGTCATTGCCGACCGCTTGAACTCGAACTTGTAACGGTTTCCATTAGCCGCTACCTTTGCGAAAATGAATCCCGGTACTGCTAGCAGGTCCGGTCGGGTGACAAGCAGGGAGATCGTGGTGGATGGTGCACGGCTGGTCACGGTGCGGCGCTGGCGGGTGCGGCCCGGGCGGATGCCGCGCGGCCTGGGGGTAGTGGCCGCCGGCGTGGCGATGGTCGTGGCCGCGTGTGGGACGTCCTCGTCGGAGGACACCGGGACCGGCGCCACCGGCAGCGGGAAGATCGCTGTGGTGGCGGCCGAGAACTTCTGGGGCAGCATCGCCGCCCAGCTGGGGGGCGATCGGGTGGCGGTCACCAGCATCATCGACAATCCCGACGCCGACCCGCACGACTATGAGCCGACCCCCGCCGACGGCCGGGCGATCGCCGGTGCGCGGCTGTTCATCGACAACGGCGTCGGCTACGACCCGTGGGCGGGCAAGCTGGCGGCGGCCAACCCGGCGGCCGGGCGGGTGACGCTGACCGTCGGCGACCTGGTCGGCGCGAAGGACGGCGACAACCCGCATCGCTGGTACAACCCGGATGACGTCGCGAAGGTGATCGACCAGGTCACCGCCGACTACAAGAAGATCGACCCCGCTGGCGCGGGCTACTTCGATCAGCAGCGGGCATCCTTCACCGCCACGACCCTCAAGCCGTACACCGATCTCATCGCAACGATCAAGAAGAAGTACGCCGGGACGCCGGTCGGGGCCTCGGAGAGCATCTTCGAGATGCTGTCCCCGGCGCTCGGGCTGAACCTGCTGACCCCGCCGGCCTTCCTGCGCGCGATCTCGGAGGGCACCGATCCGACTGCCGCGGACAAGAGCACCATCGACAGTCAGATCAAGACCGGGGAGATCAAAGTCTACGTCTACAACAGCCAGAACGCCACCCCGGACGTGCAACGGCAGGTTGAGGAGGCGAAGGCGGCCCATATCCCGGTGACCACCATCACCGAGACGCTCGTCCCGGCCGGAGCATCGTTCCAGGAGTGGCAGGTCGCCCAGTTGGAAGCCCTGCGCGGGTCGCTGGCGCAGGCAACCGGCAAGTAAGTGGCAACCGGCACGTAAGCGGAAGGTAACGAGGATGGCGGCGGTGGCGTACCCTCGATCCGGCGGCTCGAGCGCCGAGGTTGACGAGGCGGTGGCGCCGGCCGGCACCGACCGGCCGGCCGCCTCGGCTGCATCGACTGCGTCGGCGGTGATGTTCGAGGGTGCGGCGGTTCGTCTCGGCAGGCGGATGGTATGGAGCGGGGTGAACGTCGAGGCCGGCGCGGGGGAGTTCGTCGCGATCCTCGGTCCCAACGGCGTCGGTAAGTCCACCCTGCTCAAGGCGGCCCTTGGCCTGCTGCCGCTGGCCGCGGGGCGGGTGGTGGTGCTGGGCCAGCATCCCGGGCGGGCCCGCGCCGAGGTCGGCTATCTGCCGCAGCGACGGAGCTTCGACCCGTCGGTACGGATCCGGGGGCTTGACATCGTCCGCCTCGGTCTCGACGGCCACCGGTGGGGTCTGCCGCTGCCCGGCGGAGATCGCGCCCGGACAGCGCGGCGGCGCGTCGCCGAACTCGTCGAGCAGGTCGGCGCCACCGGCTACGCCCACCAGCCGATCGGCCGGCTGTCCGGTGGGGAGCAGCAGCGGCTTCTGATCGCCCAGGCGCTCGCCCGCCGGCCCCGGCTGTTGCTCCTCGACGAACCGTTGGACAGCCTGGACCCGCCCAACGCCGCCGCGGTCGCGGCCCTCATCCGCACTATCTGCCAGACGGCGGGGGTGACCGTGCTGATGGTCGCCCACGACGTCAACCCGATCCTGCCCAGCCTCGACCGGGTCATCTACCTCGCCGCCGGCGGTGCGGTCTCGGGCTCTCCCGCCGAGGTCATCACCAGTGCGACGTTAAGCCGGCTCTACCAGGCCCCCATCGAGGTGCTGACCACCTCCGACGGGCGCCTCGTCGTCGTCGGCCAGCCCGAGACGCCCGCTGTACACACCGACCGTCATAACGGGACCGGCCACCTGTGATCACTGCGGCGGTGGTCGCGACCGACGCGGGCCTGTCGTGGAACCTGGTCCGCGACGTCCGGCAGATGTTCGCCTACCCGTTCATGGTGAACGCGTTCCGGGCCGGAACCATCGTCGCGCTGACCGCCGGGGCAACTGGATGGTTCATGGTCCTACGCCGCCAGGCCTTCGCCGGCCACACCCTCGCCGTGGCCGGTTTCCCGGGCGCGGCTGGGGCGATCTGGCTCGGCCTGGGCGCGACCTACGGCTACTTCGCCTTCTGCCTCACCGCGGCGCTGATCATCGCGGCTGCCCCACCCACCCCGGGGACAGCCGCGCTGATCAGCGCCGCGGTGAGGCAGAAGGCGAAGGAGACGTAGGTCGCGCCCAGGCCGAGCCAGATCGCCCCCGCCGCCCCCGGGAAACCGGCCACGGCGCGGGTGTGGCCGGC
>NZ_CDWWEW010000203.1:0-9211 GCF_977966315.1 Frankia sp. CeRuru1 | reverse complement strand
ACCCCATGGTCCGTACCTGCCCGGTCCGCAGACCCCACGGCCCCGGGAGACCCGCGGTCGGCGGAGCGGAAGGCCGCCCGGGCCGAGGACGCCGAGTCCCTGGACCGTCCCGTCCGGCCCGAACCGATCCGCGGCGAGGTCGCTCGCCGGACGGCCGCGACGGGGCGAGGCGTTCCCGGCGGCCGCCCCAGGGTGGGGTCCGCGTCCGGGAACGGGCGATCAGGCGTGAATTCCCGGGCGGCCGTCGCGCCGGCCGGTCCGCAGCCCGTGACATCCGCCACGTCTCCCACCGGGACAGCCGCCAAGCCGTCGGTCCCGGGCTCGGCGCAGGTGCCTCCCGTCGCCGCCGTGGAGCGGGGCGGGACAGCCCCCGCCGAACCGGAGCCGTCAGCCCCAGCCGCCGGTACAGCAGCGCGATCCGCTCCCGCCGAACCGGCCGCGGCAGCGGGCACCGATGCCGCCGCAGCCGCCGTGACCTCGGCACCAGCCGCCCGCGCCGCCGGATTCGGCACAGGTTCCACGCCCGGGGCGCGCCGCACGGCGGCCCGGCGGGAAGCCTCCGCCAAGGCTCCCTCCGCGCAGACGGAGGAGGCGGCGCCGGACGGGACCGACGAAACGACCGTAGACACATCGAACGCCTCCGCTGCGTCACGGGCACGTCCGAGTAACACCACCCGTGGGAGCGAACGTCCGGCAGGCGGTCGACGCGGACGCAAGTCAGTGCCAGCATGGGACGATATCGTCTTCGGTGCCCGACGTCCCTGATCAGACGACCGGGCGCCCGAGACGGGTACCCGTCCGTGGTATGGAGGACCACGGACACCACGCCGCTCTGGATGCAACGACGCCGCGAGAGCCGGCTGTGAGTAAACCGTCACATGGTCAGCTGGAACGTCTGACCGCCTAACACAGTTGGAGTAGATGTGACAGGGACTACCACGAAGCCGACGCTGACCAATCTTGATCGTTGCGACCGGTGCGGTGCCCAGGCCTACGTGCGGGTCGTGCTGCCCGGGGGCGGCGATCTCCTGTTCTGCCGACACCACGCGAAGTCGCACGACTCGAAGCTGCGTGAGATGGCTGTTGAGTATCACGACGAGACCGACAAACTCAGCGTGTCCTGAGCTCGGCCGCCCAGGCACACTGAAGGGACACATCGCGATCTAGCGATGTGTCCCTTTTGGTGTATCCAGTCTGATATATTCAGATTCCTGGTTGCTTCCTCGCTGCTGGCCAGCGGCCCATCCGTTACTCCGGGTGGCCTCCGCCGCGATCACCCACTCCGTTCCTGGATGCCCTTCGGCACCCAGGAACGCCAGGCCATACGGTGGGGGCCGTGTCCGCCACGGGAAACAAAGCACCGGCTCCCGTGGCATCGTCCCCGGTGAGCGGCCGCTGGATGGTGTTGCTGCGCAGAGTGGCCGTCGAGGTGAATCCCGGGCTGCTGACGCGGGCCAGAAACCATCACGCCGCGGCCTGGACCGCCATCCGGCGCAGCACGCTGTTCCACCGGCTGCCCCGGGGACCCCTGCGACTGGCCCGTCGGACCATCACCAATGCCTGGCGGCACCGGGTCCTGGGGCTTGCGGCCGAGGCGGGATTCTGGCAGCTGCTGTCCCTGCCACCGCTCCTGCTGTCGTTGTTGGGAACCCTCGGCTACGTCGGTGACGCCATCGGGGCCGACGCCCTCGACAGCGCCCGGCAGAGCATCCTTCGCGGCGCAGGCGACCTGCTGACCGAATCGGTGGTCGACGACGCGGTGCGCCCGACCATCGACCAGATCCTCTCCCGTGGCCGACCAGACGTGATCTCCATCGGTTTCGTGCTGTCCCTGTGGACCGGGTCAACCGCGATGGCGACCTTCGTCAACACCATCACTATCGCCTACGGCCAACGCGATCTGCGCTCGGCGGTGCGCAGCCGGCTCCTGGCGCTGTGGTTGTTTCTCGCCCAGGTGGCCAGCGGGGTCATTCTCCTGCCTGCGCTGGTCCTGGGGCCCGAACTGATCTCGCGGATCTTCGACGCCGGTCGCCATCCCCTCGTCAGCACCCTGATCCCACTGCTCTACTGGCCGGTCGTGGGACTCGTGGCCCTGGCGATGCTGACCTCGCTGTACCACCTCTCGCTGCCGGTACGCCAACCCTGGTGGCGGGCGCTGCCCGGAGCGATCCTCGCGCTCGTCTGCTGGCTCGTGGGCAGCGGCGTGCTGCGATACTACCTGGAGATCGTGTTCAGTAACGAACTGGTCTACGGCTCGCTCGGATCACCGGTGGCGGTGCTGCTGTTCTTCTACATCACCGCGCTGGCCGTGCTGTTGGGCGCGGAGCTCAACGCGGCGCTGGACGAGCAGCCGCCGCGCCGTCGGGGCAGCCACTCGGCACCGAACGCCTCGAGGCCACCTCAATAGGTGCAGGACACCCCGCCCGCGTCACCCGGGACGGACCTTCCCGCCGCGCTGGCCGGGGACCAGACCACCGGTACCGCAGCGGACACCGGTACCGCAGCGAAGGAGCCACCCCCCGCGCCAGCCGGGAGTGCGCCGGTGGAGCTCCCGTCGGCGACACGACCGCCGAAGGGCTTGAGGAAGGCGCCCAGCTGGGCTGGCTCAGGAACTAGGACGCTCTGCCCCCCGCGAGTGCCAGCTGCCGCCGGCACCGTCGTGAACGCGACGCCGCCCGATCCGATCGCCTGCATCCGCACCGCGAGAAGCCGGAGGTCGGCGAGAGAGGTGGCCTCGTCGAGCGTCAGCGCCGAGGTGGCGGAGTCGACCACCCCGAGCAGCTTCGCCGGGTTGAGCAGGGTGTCCGTCGACGCGATCCGCTGGAAGACGGCACCGAGGAACTGCTGCTGGCGGCGGATGCGGTCGATGTCGCTCTCGGGCAGGCCATACCGCTGCCGGACGAAGGAGAGGGCCTGCGCCCCGTTCAGCGTGTTCTCGCCGACCTGACCGGAAAACCCGGAGTAATGGTCGTGCAGGTTGTCGAAGCCCCGTGCCTTCAGCTCGGGGGGAAGCTCCTTGATGCAGACGGTGACCCCGCCAAGGGCGTCCGTCATCCCCTGGAAGCCGATGAAGTCGATCTGGACGTAGTGGTCGACCCGGATCCCGGTGAGGTTCTCGATCGTGGCCACAAGCAGGGACGGCCCGCCGTAGGAGAAGGCGGCGTTCAGCTTGGACCGCTGCGCCGCATGCTGCGTGCCCGCCGCGTCGGTGTACGCGGGGATCCGCACCCACAGATCCCGGGGGAAGGAGATGAGGGTCGTCGAACCGTCGCCGTCGAGGTGGGCGAGGATGGTCGTGTCCGACCGCTGCCCCTCGACCTGGCCGAACTCGCCGCTGGTCCCCGTCCGGGTGTCCGACCCCACGAGCAGGATGTTCTGCGTTCCACCCGATGCGGACGCCGGCCGGTCCGCGCTGGCGGAGAAGGTCAGCGGGATGTGGCGCACCCTGCCGTCGTAGTGCTTCAGCACGGCCCAGCCACCGGTCGCCAGGATGAGGACGAGGGTCGCCAACACCGCGGCCACGGCGGTGAGACCGCGCCATAAGCCGCTCTGCCCGGGTTCCGCGGGACCCTCCGGGGCCGGCCGGTCGTACCGGGGCTCGGCCGCCGGATGATCGACGGGGTACCGGCCGTAGGGATCGGGGTAGGCGCCCGGAGGTACGCGCGGCTCGTCATCGTGGCCCCGCGGAGCGGGCCGGTGCTCCCGGCGCGGCCACTGCCCGACGGGCCAGTCCTCCTCGGGGGCCCGGCGCGGGTCCCGCGGGTCACGGACGGACCGGCCACGCCGCTCGCCATCCCGCCGTCCCGCCGTCCCGTACCGTTCCGGACGATCCGGAGGCCAGGTCATGGCCGCGTCCTCCTCCCCCATCCACCGGGATGAGATCATCCGCGCCAATGGCGCCGCCCGAGGCCGGGACCGTCCACCACCGGCGCGAACCCGCCGGACCACCTTGGCACGACGTGGGCGCGGACGGACCGGAACCCTCCCGGACAGTCTTTTCGATGGTGACGGGTGACGGGCGTCATGGCATTCCCAACGGGTTGTCGGATGTGCGACCTCGCAGGCCCCCGGCCGGCCCACGGACCGTACGGGCTCCGACGGCGCCACCCGGACCGTCCCGGCCGAGCCGAGCGGTGGCAGACCCCCGGGTGGCGCCGAGCATCAAGACCGGTCGCGGGCCCGATCCCGATCCTGCGATCCCGACGACAACCACCGATATCGGGATGCGCGACAATGATGCCGGTCTCCGGTGGTGTTCGCGACACGCAGTGCAGTGCCCGAACCGAGTGCAGTGCCCGAACCGCACGATGCCGGTGGCTATCGGACCGGCATTACGGCACGCCGAGGACGTCCGCACCCGGACCGACCCGGTCCGTGCAACGTGGACCCGCCTTCCCCGCCGACCGGAAGATGAGTTAACGGTCCACGACGGAAGGTCACAGCCGGCCGGATCCCTCAGATCTCCCACAACCGATTGCGTGCCCTCGTTAACTCACCCGAAGTGGGAGGAACAGTCTTCGTGGAAGGGTCCGAAGGCGGCGAAGTGGGTAGCGGCGCCCGGACCCATGTCGCGACGCGACCGCTCACATCGGCCCGGCATCATCGCGGCGGTGCGATGCACCAAATGCCCGGCGGACCAACGACGGGAAGTCCGGGTAGCGCGCGGGGCATGGCGGTACGCCTCGCGCGCTACCCGCCGTCCACAACGGGGCCTACCGTTAACGTTATGAGTGCCCAGTCCCACCAAAGCTCACCTCCACCGACCGGCCCGGGGGTGCCCGAGAGCGCGCCGGCCGGGCGTGATCCGAACCTCATCACGGCCGACGAGCCGGGCGTTGTCCCCACCGGGGCCGGTGAACCTCCGGCATCGGATGATTCCGTGCGCGAACCCGGGCAGGCCAACCACGACGAGGAACCACACGCGGCGTTCCGGCGGTTTATGTCGACCGGGTGGGCGCCGATTGACGACGCTGTGCCATCCCGCGATGACTGCGCACCCTACACCGCGAAACGTCGCGCCTTGTTGGGTTCGCGGTTCCCGGCGGACGCGCTTGTGGTGCCGAGCGGCGGTCTGCGGGTACGGGCAAACGACACAGATTTTCCGTTCCGTCCCGGAAGCGACTTCTTCTGGCTGACCGGCTGCCATGAACCGGATGCCGTGTTGGTTCTGCTACCCAACGCGGCCGGTGAGCATGATGCGGTGCTCTATGTCGCCGGGCGGTCCGACCGGTCGAGCTCCGCCTTCTACACCGACCGGCGATACGGGGAACTGTGGGTCGGTCCCAGACCGGGGGTTCGGGAGACCGCGGCACAGCTGGAGATCGAATGCCGGCCGCTCACGGAGCTCGCGGACGCGCTCGCGCGGTTGGCACCGGGAAACACCCGGGTACTACGCGGAGTCGATCCGGTCGTGGACGGTTCGGTGCTGCGTTGGCCCGGCCGGGGTGGGCCAGGAACCGACCGCGATCTGGCCCTCGCACAGGCCCTTTCCGAGCTGCGGCTGCTCAAGGACGACTTCGAGATCGCCCGATTGGACGAAGCGATCGCCGCGACCGTGCGCGGCTTCACCGAGTGCGTGGGAGAAATCGGTCGGGCGATGGACCTGCCCAACGGAGAACGATGGTTGGAAGGGACGTTCTGGCGGCGGGCCCGGGTGGACGGCAACGATGTGGGATACGGTTCCATCGTCGCCTGTGGCCACCACGCCACGACGCTGCACTGGGTCCGCGACGACGGGCCGGTACGCGCCGGTGATCTCGCCCTGCTCGACATGGGGGTCGAGGGACGGTCCCTCTACACGGCCGACGTCACCCGCACGCTCCCGATCAACGGACGGTTCACCGAGCTGCAGCGCCAGGTCTATGACGTGGTTCTTCGCGCCCAGCAGGCCGGGATCGACGCGGTCCGGCCGGGAGCGTCCTTCCTGGATCCGCACCGGGCCGCCATGCAGGTCATCGCCACGGCGCTCGACGACTGGGGGCTCCTGCCGGTCAGTGCGCAGGAGTCGCTGACCGAGGACCCACGCTCCCCGGGAGGGGGCGTCCATCGCCGCTATACCCTGCACTCCACGTCGCACATGCTCGGGTTGGACGTGCACGACTGCGCGCAGGCGCGCGACCAGACCTATCGCGACGCGGCGCTGGAACCGGGCATGGTATTGACGGTCGAACCGGGCCTGTACTTCCAGCCGGACGACCTGACGGTTCCGCCGGAGCTGCGGGGCATCGGCGTCCGGATAGAAGACGACATCCTGGTCACCAGGGATGGAAGGCGGAACATGTCCGCCGCACTTCCGCGAACCGCAGAAGACGTCGAAAACTGGATGGCCCGGCAGCTGCCGAACTGACGGAACGAACAGATCTGGCGACAGACTGCGTTGGCGGCGACGCCAATAGTTCCTGCCACACCGGCCCGGTCGGTGTGGCAGGAACCTGACCATGCAAAACCTGATCACACGATCTTCGGTCCGCCGGATCGCGCGGCCCGTCGTCCAATACCACGGGCACTACCGCTACAAGGGGTTCCACTGCCCCGGTCCCTGCCCCGGAAAAGCAGTCAAGACCAGGATCAGTGGGCCTTGTCGTACGCCTCGACGATGTTGGAAGCGATACGCCCCCGGTCACTCACCGTGTAACCGTTGCTGCGCGCCCACTCGCGAATGTCGGCGGTACGGTCGGTTCCGCCGGTACGGCGCGAAGCGGCACGCACACCACGCCGGCCACCCGCCGCCCGACCGCCAGAACGGCGAGCCGCGGTGACGAACGGAGCCAACGACTCACGCAACTTCGTGGCGTTCTTCTCCGACAGGTCGATCTCATACTGCGCACCGTCGAGTCCGAACCGGACGGTCTCGTCAGCCTCTTCTCCACTGAGATCGTCAATCAACGAGACGATGGTCTTCTGGGCCATGCCACTCTCCTTCAGGTCAGCGGACCGCAGAACTCACGCGTCTATTATTACCACGAGAACGCGGGGAACCGTCACGCCTGGTTCGCCGGACTCGCAAGCTTGGGTCGCCGAAGACGAAGTCAGCGCTCAACGCACGCCGCTCTGGCAGTCGGAGTGCGGAACCCAAAGACAGGGAGCAAGCTCCACATGATAGAGGGATGATCATGTTCTGCGAATCACACCTTCCCAGTCGAAAGGCCGGCCGCAAGCGGACAGTTGGGCAGGCGTGGACCGGGCGGCGTCCATGTCCTCCGACCTTGGGACACCGATCGTGTTCGTCTACCGACTCCCGTGGACGATTGCCCGGCAAACGGCGGGCAACAGCCGTCGGCGCCTTTGGGGTGGTGGTGCCGCGAGCGGAACCGACCGGTACGAATGCCAAAGGGGATCGCCGCGCCGGATGAGTACCCCTGATTCCGGCGCCGCTGCTATGGGCCGACCCACGGACGAGTACCCGCGCACGTGGGTGGTAGACGGTGCCAACGTGATTGGCTCCCGGCCCGACGGGTGGTGGCGGGACCGCCCAGGAGCGGCCGGACGGCTGGTCGACGCTATTTCGGCGCGGATCATCCGTCCCGGCACGCACCCGCGGCCATCATCGAGGCCGGAATGGCCTGAGCGGATCGTGGTCGTTCTCGAGGGTGCGGCGCGAGCCGGAGTTCCCGAGGGAACCGTACGGCCCGGAAAGATCACACCCGAAAAGGTCGGGCCCGCGGGCGTCGCGCCCGAGAAGGGCCGCCACGTTCCAACGAGGGCGGACCGCGCGGCACCGACCATCGTCGTCGTGCACGCCCCCGGGCACGGCGACGACGCCATCGTGGCGGCGGCGCGCGACGCGGTCGCGCCCGTGGTCGTCATCACCTCGGATCGGCAACTTGCCGTCCGGCTGAGGTCGCTCGGCGCGGGTGTGCGACGGTCGGGATGGTTGTGGGACCTGCTCGACGAACGATGAACGACGGCCGGTCAGCGACGGCTCCCGGGACGACCGGCGGTCGGCGTCCGGCTCGCCGGCCGGCCCACGAACGGACGAGCCCGGAGAGGGAGCACGACGGCCGCCACGAAAAAACACACCGGCGATACCGGAAAAGGCGCGCTACGACGGGCTGAGGCCGCTTGACGGGGATGGATGGCCCACCGGGCCGTACGCGCAACGCCGGGACCGGACGGCGACTCGGGACTGGATCACGTCGGGAAAATCACCGCACCCCGCCGATCGTGCTCACCCGGCCATCGACCGACTCCGGTCGCGGCCGATCGGCCCATGAACGGACAAACACCCCGCGGCACAGGCTCAGACCCGCGGCACAGGCTCAGACCCGCGGCACAGGCTCAGACCGAGGCGGACACCGGATGCCGGGGAGGCGGTCCGGCGGCAAGCCGGGCGGTGTAGCGACCGGCCGCCACGCCGACATCCAACGGAATCCCGAAGCAGGAGGACAGCGCCTCCGCGGTGAGTACCTGCGCGACCGGACCGGCCGCAAGCACCTGGCCGCCGCGCACCAGCAACGCGTGGGTCACCCCGACCGGGATCTCCTCCACGTGGTGGCTGACGAGGACGAGGACAGGAGCGGTGGGGTCGGCCGCGAAGCGGGTGAGCCGCCGCATCAACGCCTCCCGCGCACCCAGATCGAGCCCGGAGGCGGGCTCGTCGAGCAGGAGGAGTTCCGGGTCGGTCATGAGGGCCCGGGCGATGAGCACACGCTTGCGCTCTCCCTCGGAGAGGGTTCCGAAGCGCCGGTCGGCCAGTCCACGGCACCCGAACTGGGTCAGCAGGCCGGCCGCGCGGGTGAGATCGACCTCGTCGTACTCCTCGTCGGCGCGGCCCAGCACGGACCAGCCGGCGGTCACCACCGCGTCGAGTACCCGCTCGTCGGCGGGTGGCGTCTCCACCAGCGCCGGACTGACGACACCCACCCGGTATCGTAGATCGAGAAGGTTGACCTTACCGAGACGGGCGCCGAGCAGGTCGACCGTGCCCCTGGTGGGAAACAGCCGGCCCGAGGCCACCTGCAGCAGGGTCGTCTTCCCGGCGCCGTTGGGACCGAGGACCACCCAGCGCTGGCCGGGGAACACCGCCCACGACACGTTCCTGAGCAGGTATGACCCATCTCGCACGACATTGACATTGTCGAGGCGCAGCACCGCGTCCGGCATGCAGCTCACGTTACGCGACACCAGACTTCCCGATGCCGCCGGGACGGCCCGGTCCACCCGTATCAGGCCGTCTCGTGCCGTATCTGGCAGATCAGCCCACCACCCGGTC